>JANPDG010000114.1:0-1949 GCA_031431335.1 Polaromonas sp.
CGCAGAGCAAGTGGGCGGAAACGAGCGCACATCTAAGACCGAGCTGGCGGGCATGAAGCACGCTGTAGATGCATCAGGCCGCGTGCTGCGCGACAACGTGTGGGGCCCGCAGATTGACGACGCCGCCCGCCGCGACTTTACGGTCAACGCCATGTACTACGACCCTGAAACGCAAGTGGTGGTGGACTACCACAACGGCATAGAGGACAGCAAAAAACTCACCCTGCGCATGATTGGCGATGCCGCCACGCGCTACCGCGAAGACCCGGTGCGCATTATTCGCGCCGTGCGTTTTAGTGCCAAGCTGTCCAAGCTGGGCTTTAAGATGGACGCGAAAACCGCCAAGCCATTGGCCGAGTGCAAAGTGCTGCTAAACGATGTGCCGCAAAGCCGCCTGTTTGATGAAATGCTCAAATTGCTGCAAACCGGCCACGCGCTGGCCAGTATTGAGCAATTGAAAAAACTCGGCTTGGCCAAAGGCATTTACCCGCTGCTCGACTTGGTGGTAGAGCGCGCTGAGCAGCCGTTTATTACCGCAGCCCTGAACGACACCGACCGCCGCGTGGGCGAAGGCA
Organism: Polaromonas sp.; assembly: GCA_031431335.1. GTDB lineage: Bacteria > Pseudomonadota > Gammaproteobacteria > Burkholderiales > Burkholderiaceae_C > JAAFIP01. The sequence continues at coordinate 576 of JANPDG010000114.1, forward strand.
AGCCGGTAGCCCCCAGCTTTTTGCTGGCCTGCGTGCTCTGGAACGATGTGCGCGAGGGCTGGGACAAGCTGCTTAAAAAAGGCCACCATCCTTTTCCTGCGCTCACCGAGGCGATTGACGATGTGTTTAACCTGCGTATTGGCGATGTGAGCGGACGCGGCAAGCTGGCCGCTGACATGCGCGAGATCTGGATGATGCAGCCGCGCTTTGACAAACGCATGGGCTCGACACCGTTTAGCCTGGTAGAGCACTTGCGCTTTAGAGCCGGCTTTGACTTTCTGCGCCTGCGCGCGGATGTGAACGAGGTGGACATCACTCTGGCTGACTGGTGGCAAGAGTTCAGCATGGCTGACTTTGCCACCCGCGAAGACCTGGTGCAGCAACTGCGCGAGCAGCAGCGCACCGAGCAGCGCGGTCAAGCCAAACCTAAAGCCGACAAACCACCTCGCCCCGCGCCTGCAGCCCGCATTGCCCGGGCAGAGCGGGCGCCTGCATCTGACCCGCTGCATGAAGGTGCTGAGCAAGACGATGAGACCGGCGAAACCAGTGAGCTCAGTGAGCTCAGTGGCGACGCAGGTGACAACGCAGCCCCTAAAAAGCGCCGCCGCCGCCGTGGCCCACGCCGCGATGGCGGCCCTAGTGGCACCGGCATAGAGTCATAAGCTGGAGCGTTGCAATTGCACCGCATCAGTGTCACGGCCTACATAGCCCTAGGAGCCAACCTAGGCGATGCGCGAGGCGCAGTGCAACTTGCCATGCGTGACCTGGCCAGCTTGCCCCATACCCGCTTAGTGCGCAGCTCGGGCCTGTACCAAACCGCGCCGCAGGACAGCAGTGGCCCAGACTACATCAACGCTGTGGCGGAGGTGCTCACGCAGCTTTGCGCTCCGGCTTTGCTATATGCACTGCAGAGCCTAGAGCTGGCCGCAGGCCGCGAGCGACCGTACCCCAACGCCCCGCGCACGCTCGACCTGGACCTGCTCCTGTACGGCAACGCACAGATCTACAGCCCCGCACTCACCGTGCCCCACCCGCGCATGCACCAGCGCGCCTTTGTGCTGCATCCACTGCACGATATTGCACCGCAGTGGGTCAGCGAGGCTGACTTGCATGCCCTGCGCTCGCAGCATGTGGTTCGCATCATTACCTGAATTTTTAGGCATTTTTCCGACGTGGATATTAGATAGCTTGCTATTAATTAAATAGTAATTGAGGTGCTTTGAGGGTTTTAAAGCACCTTACCCGCATCAAGCGTGCAGGGCTTCCTCGGCTTCCACTTCTGCATTGCTGCTCTGCTGTAGCGCCCACATGTTGGCGTAGCGCCCCTGCAGCGCCAGCAGTTGCGCGTGGGTGCCGCGCTCGACGATGCGGCCT
>JANPDG010000115.1:0-6327 GCA_031431335.1 Polaromonas sp.
CAATCTCCACCACCACCCTGCGCGGCCCAGCACGTGGCTGCGGAAAGCCCTGCAGCGCTGCGTCAAACATCGCTGGCAAGATGGCCAGGCTGTCAGACCACGGGCCGTCGTGCTTGGCGCGTGACTCGAACACCACCGCGCCGCTAGATGCCTCGCGCAGCACCAACGAGACCTCGCGCACGAAATACGGCGGCGGCAGGTAGACAAAAGAGCCCGGGAAGGCACCGGGGAAATGTCCGCCATACAAGCCCGGCGAGGCTACCCCCACAGTGACATAGCCCCCCAAATGTGAGCCCAACGGTGCCCCTAGGCCCACGCCAAAATCGTCCCAATAGGGCCTGCTGCCGCTCAATACGCTGATGCCCATTTGCACTGCAAACCGCGCTTTGGGGCTGCTGGGCGCGTCGCCCACGCGCACGAGGCCGACTTTATCGAAGGCAGTTTGGGCCAAGGCTTCGAGCCTGTCTTGGCGCGCCGCGTCGGCCTGCTGCGAGGGCAGGCGCTCAAAGCGGTAGGTGGTGCCGGTGGATACTGCTGGCAGGCTGGAAAACGCAGTTACATCGCTGTCTACCAAGCGCACACCGGCGCAGCCCACCAGCTGCAGTGCAGCCAGGCAGAGGCTTAATTTAACTATACATTTAATAGCAAACTTTTCAATATCCACGTCGGAAAACCTCTTAAAAAGTCAGGTAAAAATGACCCTGCAGTCTATTCAAACCTGACTAGGTTAGCCGCTGGCGCAAAGCTCACCTCATCAAAGCCTTTGTCGCCCTCGGGATCGGGCGTGCCTGTGGGTTGGAGTGCTTTGAAGTTATGAAGTTGCGTGTCCATAAGGTGCGAGGGCACCACGTTTTGCATGGCATTGAGCATATTGTCCAGCCGGCCGGGGTGCTTGGTTTGCCACTCGCGCAGCATGATACCGACCTGTCTGCGCTGCAGGTTGTCTTGGTTGCCACACAGGGTGCAGGGGATGATGGGGTACTGCTGCACTTGGGCATATTTAACCAGGTCGCGCTCGTCCACATAGGCCAGCGGGCGGATGACGATGTGTTCGCCGTTGTCACTTTGCAGCTTGGGCGGCATGCCTTTGAGCTTGCCGCCAAAAAACATGTTCAGGAGCAGCGTTTGCAGCATGTCGTCGCGGTGGTGGCCTAGTGCAATTTTAGTAGCACCCAGCTCTTTGGCCACGCGGTACAAGATGCCCCGGCGCAGCCTGGAGCACAGGCTGCACATGGTTTTACCTTCGGGGATTTTGTCCTTGACGATGCTGTAAGTGTCTTGGTTTTCGATGTGGTATTTGACGCCGAGTTTGTCAAGGTAAGCGGGCAGCACGTCGGCTGGAAAGCCGGGTTGTTTTTGGTCTAGGTTGACGGCGATCAGCTCAAAGTCAATGGGCGCGCGCGCTTGCAGTTTGCGCAAAATGTCGAGCATGGCGTAGCTGTCTTTGCCGCCTGAGAGGCACACCATCACTTTGTCGCCCTGCTCGATCATGTTGTAGTCGACAATGGCTTTGCCCACCAATCGGCACAGGCGCTTGTCGAGTTTGTTGTTTTCAAATGTGGCGCGGGCGGCGGCTGTGGCGGGAGCAACAGCGGCCTCGCAGGCATGCCAAGCGCGGGGTTCGGTAGGGGCGTTCATGGCCATATTTTCGCACTTTCAGCACAAACGCAGTGCGCCAGGCACTCAAGTGTGAGAAATCTCACACTCAATACCGCGCTTAATAGCTTTAGAGTTGCAGTGAGGCCTTGCTGCACAGAAAATAACTTTTTGGTTTTTATTTGTTGCAAAAAGTTTCTTGGGTAGTGGTTTTTCATATGTGGTGGCTTGGGCGAATGATCGTTGGGGTGCTGTGCGGCTGCATGCTGCAGGCACTGGTATGGGCGCAGGTACCTGTGCAGGCACCTAGGCTGGCCAGCCCTGCTGCGCCCGAAGTAACGCTGCAAGTGTCTGTTTACCAGAAAGATGCCATTGCGCTTGCAAGCCCCGCAGGCACAGGCAGAGCAAACAGTCTAGGCACCACAGCCCCGCAAGTTGCGGTGGGTTCAGAGGCGGAATTTACGCCTTTTGATGCACAGCAAATATTTGCCACCGCACCTGGCAACCATCTATGGCTGCGCTTACGGGTAAGCAGCTCGCAGGCGCTGTCTGCCAACGCCTATTTGCTAGAACTGCCCAAGCCATTTATTGACAAGGTAGTGTTGCACACAGGTGCTCTGGATGGAACATGGAGCAGCCAAACCTCAGGCGACTGGACTGCGCACCGCAACTGGCCCGTACACAGCTTGGTACCGCAGTTTAGGCTGCCTGCGCAAATGGCGGGTAGCCAAGATCTGTTTTTAGAGGTGCATAACCGCACGCCGCTGCGTTTTGATGTGAGCCTACTGCCTGTGCCGCAGGCCGCGATAGCAGCGCAAAACAACTTTTTGTTCATCGGACTGGCCTTGGGGCTGATGCTACTGATGGCCGCTACCAGCATAGTGCTGGCCACTACTTACAGGCAAATTGTCTACATGTGGTATGGGCTGTATGTGACGGTCAATATACTGCTCAGTATGTCTTTTGCGGGCTTGGGCGCCTATGCGCTGTGGCCTGATTCGCCCGCGTGGGCGGAATTGTCTAACTCAGTTTTGTACATGCTAAGCACCATAGTGCAGGTGCAGTTTTGCAGGGTGATGTTTGTCAGGCCAGCCACACCACTGTGGCTGCGCAGAGCAGCAGTGGCCGCCATTTTGTTAGGTCTGCTGGCCATACCGCTGCATCTGTATTTGTTGCAAGCCTATGGCGGCAGAGTGACTTTTACATTGCAAATCTTTATATTGGTGAGTGTGAGCTTTGGACTGACCGTGCACAAGTTCAGGCTTAACAGTTGGGTCAGCTGGTTGTGTGTGTTGGCCTGTGCACCGTTGATGGTGATAGGCGGGCTGTCGCTGCTAGAGCACACGGGTTTGTTGGCTTTAACCTGGCTCCCGTTTAACGCGCCCATCTATGCTTTTGCGTTTGAAATGCCTTTGCTGTTTGCAGCTCTTTACTTAAACGCAAAAGATGCACACGCCCTGCAAGTGCGCAAGTCGACCTTGGCCAGCACCGATCCCGCCAGCGGCTTTATTCACAGCAGCATGCACCTGGACACTCTGACAAAAATGTGGAATAACGCCAAAGCAGCAGGGCAAGACCTGGTGGTGGCGTATGTGGAGGTGTCACACCAGCTCAGCTATGTAGCTAGGCACGGCACGCCCAACCGCGAGCGCAGTATCGAGCGGGCCGTGCGCCTGCTGCGCACCGTGGCGCACGAGCGCGATACGGTAGCGCATGTCGACACCAACCTGTTTGCCATTCTGATGCCAAGCATGTCCTTGGGCGACGATGTGACAGACCGCTTGGCCCGCCTCGTAGCGCTGGCCGCGATGACGGACCAAGACGCCGCCAGCGATGCGCCCATACGCTTTCACATTGCAGCTGGCAGCGTGCGCAGCTTTAACGGGTCCGCAAAAAAGCTGCACGCCGCGCTGCAACACAAGCTGGAGCAGACTGACTGGGGCCTGCGCGCTATCCGCTATGTGCGCAGGCGCCCTGCAGGCAAGCAGGCCAGTGGCACCAGCCGACCGGATGAGACTCTGAGTGAGTTTTGGGGGCGCGCGGTAGACGAAGAAAAAAACCTAAGCACCGTTCCTGCCAGCCTAGCCCCTTCAGATAAAGTTGACCTGTCCGGTCAACGCAGCGCTTGATCGTTGCCTAGCGCCTCAATACAGCGGGCAGCATAAAACGGCTTGAGCAGCGCTACCATGGCATCGGTGGACAAGCCCATCGCCTGCGCTAAGTCGGCCAAGCTCTCAGGCTTGTCGCCAAACAGGCTCATCAGACGTTGTTGCTCTTGTGTCAGTGCATGGACAGGCACCGGAGGCTGGCGGCGCAGGCGAATGCGGTGTTTGGTAAGGCGCTTAGGCAGGGTAATGTCGGGGAATGCCTGGAGGGCATCTTGCTCGGCATAGTCCCAAAACAGCGCATAGGTGCTTGTGTGGCGAAACTGGGCAGGAATATCGTTGGCACTGCGCAGTCGCTCGAGCATCGTGGACTGCTCATAGGCCACGCTGGTCAGCTCAGGGTGCAGACCCACGCGCCATGTTTTGTGGTCAAACACCACCACCAGTTTGCCCTCATAGGTCCAGTGCAATGGCTTGTCACTGAGCAAAAGGCGGCGTGCCCACAGGTCTTTGCCCAGCGCCCAGCGCAGCGGCATGTCCAGCATGGTGAGCAGATCGTCATCGCCTTGAGCTGCCAAGTCAAACAGCGCGGTGTGCTCCATGGGCAAAGAGTTTTTGAACATCGACGAAGCATCGGTGTTAAGCGAGCTCAGCTCGGTGTAGCGGTCGGTGTTGGCCTTGGTGGGCTCGGGCATGACGGGCACGGGCGCGCAAGGCTCGCGCTGCATGGCGGCAATCAGCGCGCGTGCTGGCCCAGCAGTTTTGTGCACAGGCGCAGGCATTTGGCTAGACAAAGGCAATGCGGTGCCCTCGGCTTGCTGCGCAGTGTCGAGCATGCACACGCGCTCGAGCAGCCTGAGCGCATCGGAAAACACCTCGTAGTAGCCAAGGCCTAGCATCGTCTTGGCGCTTTGCTGTCTTTTAATCACCTGGAACATACTGAGAAAGTCTTGCGCCACGATGGTGCTGCGCAGGCCCATTACCCAGTCGCCAAACAGCCTCTCGGTTGCATTGCGGTCTTGCCACAGCAGCACAATATTGCTGTGGCGGTTGTCTCGCGCTATCGACTTCCAAGCTGCTTGTACATACTCGTCCAAGCCTTCAAGCCAATGCACAAACACACCGTTGCCGCACAGCAACACCCCGGTCAGCCCCCGGTTGCGGTTGTTTTGCAGGTTCAGTGCTTCCAGCGCTCGCAGCTGCTCGGGTGTGGGCTTGCCCACCACCATGCTGCACATCAGCATCTGGGCCAAGGGCTGCTGCTGAGGCGATTTGGGCGCGGGCAGCGAATTGGGTGGCGACTCTGAGATCGGCGTGGGCAGCGTGGCAGGCTGGGTGCTAAGGTATTCGCTGTGGCCTGCGTCGCCTTGGCTTGCGTCGCCTTGGCCCTGGGGCGTGACTGCAGGAGCGGTTTTTTTCACCATTGCCCCGTCTGGGCGCGAATAGCGACCTCGCAGTCGTCAAAAATCTCTAGCTTGGCGATTTTTACCCGCACGCCCAGCACACCGGGCAGGTCCATCAGGCGCACACTGAGCTTGCCAATCAGGCTCTCAAGCAGGTTGATGTGCCGCTCGGTGCATTCCTCGATGATGATTTGGCGCACCTTGCGGTAGTCCAGCACATGGTTGATCTCATCGTCTGACGGGATCAAGGGCTGCGTGCCTAAGTTCAGCTCAGCGTCCACTTGGATCGGTTGCAACTTGGCTTTTTCGTGCTCCAAAATACCCAGGCTGGCGTTAAAACGCAGACCTGTAAGGGTGAGAATTTGGGAGCCTTTGGTGCTGGGCATGGTTGTATTTTTTACGTTAAGTACGTCAATGATACTAGCTTGGATAGCCAGCCCATTACATCAGCGAAAAATCACGCTCAAACTTCATCAAATGCTGCCCGCCATCGACCAGCAAGGTGGTGCCGGTGATCGACCGGTTGGCCAGGGCAAACAGCACGGCAGCGCACACGTCTTCGGGCGTGGAGCTGCGCCCCAGGGGGCTGAGCGCGTGCAAGGCTTTGAACTTGTCGTCGCTGAGCATATGGCTGGTGAGCGTGAGGCCGGGCGCAACTCCCACCACGCGCACCAGCGGCGCCAGCGCCATGGCCAGCAGGGTGTTGGCCGACTCGAGCGCGGCTTTAGACAGGGTGTAGCTTAAAAAATCGGGGTTAGGGTTCCATAGCTTTTGGTCGAGCATGTTAACGATTACGCCCGAAGGGGCGTTTTGGATGCGCTCGGGTTGGGCGGCGAGGTGCGCGTGCAGCGCCTGCGCCAGCAATATGGGCGCGCCGGTGTTGGCCCGCAGGTGCGCATCCATTGCGGCGTAGGTGAAGCTGTTTGCGGTGTCATGCTCAAACAGCGCAGCGCAGTTGACCACGGCGTCCACACGGCCCATGTGCGCGGCCACGGTGGGCAGCAAAGCGCGGGTCGCAGCCTCGTCGCTGAGGTCGGCTTGGAACACGGCAGCGCCCTTCGTCAGCGCCGCGCAGTCAGCGGCGGTGCGGTCAGCCTCAGCTGCAGAGCCTCGGTAATGCACGGCCACACGCCAGCCTGCGCGGGCCAGATGGAGCGCAATCTCACGGCCCAGCCGCTTGGCAGCGCCGGTCACCAAAACCACAGAAGACTCAGGAGCAGGAT
>JANPDG010000116.1:0-34748 GCA_031431335.1 Polaromonas sp.
AAGGGCAAGACTTTTGACCAAGTGGTCACTGATACGCCCATTGGCAGTGGCCGCTACAAGATTGGCCCCGTGGTGTACGGCAAAGACATTACCTATGTGCGCGACCCGGCCTACTGGGGCGACAAGATTAATGTCAACATAGGCAGCGGTAACTTTGACCGCATCACCGTCAAGATTTACAAAGACAACGTGGCGCGCTTAGAAGGCATGAAGGCAGGCGAGTTTGACTTCATGCAGTTTTATTCCGCAGGCGACTGGGCGCGGCGCGCTAATGGCAAGCGGTTTGACAGCGGAGACATTGTCAAAGGTGAGTTCAAACACAGCCTGCCTACAGGATTTCAAAGCTATATTTTTAACACCCGGCGCGAGCAATTTAAAGACATTCGGGTGCGCCAAGCCATCGGTCTTGCGCATGACTTTAACTGGATGAGCCGCCAGCTTTTCTACGGCCTGTACAAGCCTGTGAATGGTTTGTTTGGCAACACCGAGTGCGAAGCCAAAGGCTCGCCCAGCCCAGAAGAGTTGGCTTTGATGGAGCCTTATCGCTCGCAAATTCCGGTAGCTGCGTTTGGCACTGCTGCGCGCCAGCCCAATGCAGATGGGCAAGATAATTTACGCGCTAATTTGCGCCGCGCCCAAGAGCTGCTCAAGGATGCCGGTTGGACAGTCAAGGATGGTGTATTGCGTAACGCCCAGGGCTGGCCAATGGTCATTGAGTACATCGACAGCCAAGAATCTAAAGGTGCAACGTTGAGTTCGTGGCAGCGCAACTTAGCCAGGCTGGGCATTGAGCTTAAGCTGCGCGCCACTGATTTTGCTTTGTACCAGCAGCGCTTGCAAAAGTTTGACTATGACATGGCCAGCTTGGCTTTTCCTGGTACCAACAACCCAGGCTCAGAATACGCTGAGTTGTTTGGCTCCAAAGCAGCGACAGTAGAGGACTCGGGCAATTACTCAGGGATCCAAAACAAAGCGGTAGATGCTCTGATCAACACCATGGTAACGGCGCAAAATAAAACGGACTTTTATGCTTCGTGCAAAGCCCTTGAGCGTGTGATCAGCCACAGCCACATCATGGTGCCGCAGTGGTACGGTGGTCAACACAATGTGGCGTACAACCCGCGCAAAATCATCAAGCCCGCTATTACGCCGCAGTATTACCGCGCTGATGGCTGGTTGATTGGCAACTGGTGGTCTGCCAGACCCAGCATCGTGCCAGAGGCTCTTTTGCCAAGGCAGTCTGGTCTGTCGTCTTGGATGTCTGAGCTCAAGCCCGCGCCCGCAAAGTAAACCCCATGTTCAGCTATATCCTTAAACGCCTGCTACTGATGATTCCGACCTTGTTCGGCGTCTTGGTGTTGACGTTTGCCGTGATTCAGTTTGTGCCAGGCGGCCCTGTGGAGCAGTATTTGGCTGAATCCAAGGCCACCACGGGCGCAGGCGGCGAGTCTATTTACCGTGGCGGCAAAGGCGTGAACGAAAAACGTTTAGCTGAAATCAAAGCGCAGTATGGTTTTGACAAGCCCGCGCCCGAGCGGTTTTGGCGCATGCTCAAGTCGTATGCTACGTTTGATTTAGGTAATAGCTTTTTTCAAAACAAGCCGGTTTGGCAGCTTATTAAAGAAAAGCTACCAGTGTCGATTAGCCTCGGGCTGTGGGTGTTTTTCTTGTCGTATTTCATCTCGATTCCGCTCGGCATTAGCAAGGCGGTGCGCGCTGGCAGCGGCTTTGATTTGTGGACAACCATGCTGGTTTTGGTGGGCTACGCTATTCCCGGCTTCGTGTTGGGTGTTGCTTTGGTGGTGATATTTGGCGGGCAATTGCAGTGGTTTCCTCTGCGGGGCTTAACGTCTGCCAATTGGGACACACTGAGTTGGGGTAGCAAAATCATCGACTACCTTTGGCACATTGCCATGCCGGTGACTGCCAGTGTGATCGGCAGCTTTGCAGTGATCACCATGCTCACCAAAAACTCGTTTTTAGAAGAGATTCGCAAGCAATATGTGGTGACTGCGCGTGCCAAGGGGCTAGACGAGAAGCGCGTGCTCTATAAGCATGTTTTTCGCAACGCCATGCTGCCGATTATTGCCAGCTTTCCGGCGGCTTTTATTGGTGCGTTCTTTGCTGGCTCGCTGTTGATTGAAACTCTGTTCTCGCTCGATGGCCTGGGCTTGTTGGGCTTTGAAAGCGTAATTCGCCGCGATTACCCCGTCGTGCTGGGCACTTTGTATTTGTTTACGCTGATTGGGCTAGTGACCAAGTTAATCAGCGATTTGATGTATGTGTGGATTGATCCGCGCGTTAAATTTGAATAACCGTTTGAACAGTCGATAACACCCATGCAACCCAGCGTTTCACTGTCTCCTCGCAAGCGCGCTTGGCTGCGCTTTAAACGCAACCCATTGGGCTACTGGAGCCTGATTATTCTGTGTGCGTTGTTTGCGCTCAGCCTGGTGGCCGAGCTGGTGTCCAACGACAAGCCTTTGGTCGCGCGCTACAACGGCCAGTGGTATGCACCGTTTGTGCAAAATGTGCCCGAGACTGCTTTTGGGGGCGATTTTCAGACCAATACCGATTATCTAGATCCGTTTATTCGCGATAAATTTGCCGCGCCGGGTAACTTGGCTGTTTTTCCGCTGAATAACTACCACTACAACACGCTGAATTACTTTTCTAAGCAGCCTAACCCTGCAGCGCCGTCTGCAGACAACTGGTTGGGCACCGATGGTAATGGCCGCGACGTATTGGCCCGGTTGCTCTATGGCTTTCGGGTCTCCATGCTGTTTGCCTTGGCGCTCACCTTGATCGGTACTTTACTAGGCATTGTCACGGGGGCGCTGCAGGGCTATTTTGCGGGCAAGATTGACTTGGCGTTTCAGAGATTTATTGAAATTTGGGGGTCGTTACCCGAACTGTATTTGCTGATTATTTTTGCCGCTGTGTTTGAGCCGAGTATGTTGTTGCTGCTAGTTTTGCTCAGTGCTTTTGGCTGGATGGGCCTGAGTGATTATGTGCGGGCAGAATTTTTGCGCAATCGTCAGATGGACTATGTGCGTGCGGCGCGGGCGCTGGGCCTGTCGCACTGGCAAATCATCACGCGCCATGTGCTGCCCAACAGCATGACGCCGGTGGTGACGTTTTTACCGTTTCGCATGAGCGGGGCCATATTGGCTTTGACATCTCTCGACTTTTTGGGCCTGGGTGTGCCGCCCGGTACGCCCAGCTTGGGCGAGATGCTGGCGCAGGGTAAAAACAATATTGACGCGTGGTGGATTTCGCTATCGACATTTGCCGTGCTGGTGGTGACTTTGCTACTGCTGACTTTTATGGGCGATGCGCTGCGCGATGCCCTTGATCCGCGCAAGGCGGATCAAGCCCCTGAGGCTAATCCGCGCAAGGCGGATCAAGCCCCTGAGGCTAATCCGCGCAAGGCGGATCAAGCCCCTGAGGCTAATCCGCGCAAAGCGGATCAAGTCTCTAATGCTAATCCACGCAAGGCCGAGAAATGAGCGTTTTACTCGCAGTCAATAACCTTAGCATATCGTTTGCTGGCAAAGAAGTGGTGCACGGCATCAACTTCAATGTGCAGGTGGGTGAAAAACTTGCGCTGGTGGGCGAATCGGGCTCTGGTAAATCAGTCACTGCACTGGCTATTTTGAAGCTGGTACAAAACGCGCAGCTGGGCGGGCAGGTGGTGTTTGATGGCAAAGACACGCTGCAAATGGCTGAGCATGATTTGCGCGGCTTGCGCGGCGACGATATTGCGATGATTTTTCAAGAGCCCATGACCGCGCTCAACCCGCTCTACACCATTGGCGACCAGATAGCCGAGGTGCTGGAGACCAAGCAAGCACTGAGTAAAAAGGCGGCTTGGGCGCGGGTGATAGAGCTGTTGACTGAAACCGGCATCCCCGAGCCAGAGCGGCGCGCGCAGAGCTACCCGCACCAGCTCTCAGGTGGGCAGCGCCAGCGCGCAATGATTGCGATGGCGCTGTCTTGCAAGCCGCGACTGCTGCTGGCCGACGAGCCCACCACCGCGCTGGATGTGACGCTGCGCCAGCAAATCTTAGACCTGCTGGGTACGCTGCAAAAGAGCCACAACATGGCGGTGCTGCTGATCACCCACGATTTGAATTTGGTGCGCAAGTTTGCCGACCGCATTGCCGTGATGGAAAACGGGCATATTGTGGAGCACGGCAAAGTGGCCGAGGTGTTTGCCAACCCGCAGCATGCTTACACCCAAAAGCTGCTGGCCAGCAAGCCGGTGCGCGATGTGGTGGAAGTCGATGTTGCCGCCCAAGACCGCACCGTGCTAGCCGCCAAAGACCTGCGCGTAGGCTACGCCATCCCCAAGCCGGGCATCAAGGGCTGGTTTGGCAAAGGTGAGTTTGTGGCGGTTAAGCAGGCAACGTTTGATTTGGCTGCAGGCCAAACGCTGGGAGTGATTGGCGAGTCAGGCTCTGGCAAGTCGACGCTGGCTTTGGCCATGCTGGGACTGCAAAAGGCCTCTGGTGGTGCATATTACCAGCATTTTAGAGAAGAGAATAAGCAAGAGAATAAGCATTTTTCCGACGTGGATATTGACAAGTTAGCTACTGAAAACATAGTGGGCGTAGACTTTGCTTCTGGCTTGCGCCGCACGATTCAAGTGGTTTTTCAAGACCCCTTCTCGTCGCTGTCACCGCGCATGACGGTGGAAGAGATCGTGGGCGAGGGCCTGCGCGTGCATGCACCTGAGCTGACCGAGGCGCAGCGCCAAGAGCAGGTGCTGCATACTTTAGGCGAGGTGGGCCTGGGCCAAGACCAGTTTCCTAATTTACTGCAGCGCTATCCGCACGAGTTCTCGGGCGGTCAGCGCCAGCGCATCGCCATAGCACGGGCGCTGATCGTGCAGCCGCAAACCTTGGTGCTAGACGAGCCCACCAGCGCGCTGGATGTGACGATTCAAAAACAAGTGCTCTCGCTGCTGCAGCGCCTGCAAAAAGAGCGCGGCTTAAGCTACCTGCTGATCACCCACGATGTGGACGTGATCCGCGCTATGGCCCACGAAGTGATGGTGATGAAAGACGGCGACATCGTAGAGCAGGGCAGTGTGCAGGCCGTGCTGGACGCACCGCAACATGTGTACACGCAGCGACTTGTTGCTGCGGCTTCGTAATGCTGCAGCGACTTGTTGCTGCGGCTTCGTGATGCTGCAGCGACAAGTCGCTGCGTCCTCCTGATGCAGTCGCGTCATATTTAAAAAGTATATTTTGGAAGAAAAAATGGCACTTTTCCGACGTGGATATTCAATAGTTTGCTATATATTTAATAGCATATTGTATTCCAGTAGTCTCTCACGCAACCTCCCGATTCGCCATGCACACCCAACCTACTGACGCCCACTTCTTGCAACTGGCGTTGCAAGAAGCCCAAGCCGCAGCCCAAGCGGGCGAGGTACCTGTGGGCGCTGTCGTGGTGAAAAACGGCCAGGTGATTGCCATGGGCCGCAACGTCCCCATCGGTAGCCATGACCCCACAGCCCATGCCGAAATTGTCGCTCTGCGCGCGGCGGCTGTTGCGCTGGGCAACTATCGGCTAGACGAATGCGAGCTGTATGTCACCCTAGAGCCCTGCGCCATGTGCGCCGGAGCCATACTGCACGCGCGGGTGAAAAAAGTGGTCTACGGCGCACCAGACGCCAAGACTGGCGCAGCAGGCTCGGTGACCAACTTGTTTGCTATAGAAGCACTGAACCACCACACCCAGGTGCACAGCGCGGCTGACTTGGGCGCTGACTGCGCTGCGCAGGCTGACGCGAGCAGGGCGCTACTACAAACCTTTTTCAGCCAAAAACGCCAAGCCCAGCGCCACCAGCACGCAGCCAACCACCCCCTGCGCGAAGACGCGCTGCGCACACCCGACAGCGCATTTTTAAACCTGTCCGGCTACGACTGGCCGGCCCATTACCTAAGCGACTTGTCCAGTCTGCAAGGACTGCGCATGCATTACCTGGACATTGCGCCCGAGCCGTCCGACAAGTCAGAGCCACGACCTGCAGAACCCATCACCTACCTCTGCCTGCACGGCAACCCCGCTTGGAGCTACCTGTACCGCAAAATGATTCCCGTCCTCGCAGCCTCGGGCGCGCGCGTGGTAGCGCCCGACATGATCGGATTTGGCAAGTCTGATAAACCCAAAAAAGACGCTTTTCACAGCTTCTCATGGCACCGGCAGTGCTTGCTTGAGTTCATTGAACGGCTAGATTTAAAAAATATCGTCTTAGTGGTGCAAGACTGGGGCGGCATTTTGGGCCTCACCCTGCCCATGGCTGCGCCGCAGCGCTACCAAGGCCTGGTGGTGATGAACACCACGTTGGCCACAGGCACTGCGCCGTTGACCGAGGGTTTTAAAGCCTGGCGTGCCATGTGCAAAGACAAGCCAGACTTCGACATAGCCCGCCTGTTTGCACGCGGCGACCCAGCCATGACGCCTGCTGAGTGCGCCGCCTACATGGTGCCTTACCCAGACGCAGGGCATCGCGCCGCCACCCGCGCATTTCCGCGCATCGTGCCAGAGCTAGCTGACTCTGACGGCGCTGCAACCAGTCGCGAAGCGCAGGCGTTTTGGCAATACGACTGGCGGGGTAAAAGCTTAATCGCCATAGGCACCCAAGACCCGGTTTTGGGCGAGGCCACCATGCGCCCGCTGCAGCGCAGTATCCGCAACTGTCCTGAGCCCATGCTGCTACCCCAAGCAGGCCATTTTGTGCAAGAGCATGGGCACAGCATTGCGCAGCGGGCGGTGCAGATCTGGGGCGCAGGCGCGGATAGCAACAGTTAAGAGCGACCGCCATCGTTTACAGTAGCCACATGCAAGTTTTTACATTACTGCCTTGGACTGACTGGGCTGCGCTGATTTGGTTTTTCTCGGCTTGGGTTGCTTATTCGTGGTTTAGCCGAAATGAGGGCACGCGCCGAGGCTCGTTAATTGCGACTACCAACCGCTACCGTGGCTACTGGATGCAGCAGGCTACCTCGCGCGACCCGCGTGTGCTGGACGGCATCATTGCGCAAAACCTCTCCAGCACGCCTTCTTTTTTTAGCTCTACCACCATCATCGTGATTGGTGGTTTGTTTGCGCTGCTGGGCAGCACCGACAAAGCGGCTGATATCGTCAAAGACTTTCCGTTTGCTGTGCGCACCAGCGTGCTGATTTTTGACCTCAAAGTCATGCTGATGATCGCGATATTTGTGTATTCGTTTTTTCGCTTCAGCTGGAGCATGCGCCAGTACACCTTTGTGGCGCTGGTGATTGGCTCGATGCCCGATCCGCGCGATTTTGAATCGGGCCGGTTTGACCGCAATGAGTTTGCCCAGCGCGCCAGCCGCATGCTGGGCCTCGCGGCAGAGACGTTTAACGACGGCTTGCGCGGTTATTACTTTGCCTTTGCAGTCATTGCGTGGTTTTTTTCGCCGTTGGCGTTTGCTATCGCCACTGCCATGGTGCTGCTGATTTTGTACTCGCGAGAATACCGCTCTGAGGTGCTCGAAGTGCTGCGCTAGTAGCGTTTGCCTTGAGCGCGCAGCTATCTTGCAGCTTGGTGGCGTGAACCTGGACTGTGAAATTTCAGGAAAAAAGCGCACAGCACAGATATTTTGTGGTTCGGAGATGACTTATATGTGCCAAAGCGTGACTTATTTCTCGTGATATATCCCCTAAACTAGTTAATACTTAAGTTGATAGATGACATAGAATGAGTTTGCATGCTTTCTTACATTGAGCTTACCTTGGGTGGTGGCATAGTGTGTGTTTAGCTTGCAGCCATGCGGTACTTCACCCTATCGTGAAACCGATGTACCAAAGAAGAAAGTAGTTCGCGCAATGCAGTCGCCGCGGTGGTCCCAATGTATCTGGGTTCTATGATCAGAACTTGGTTTGCCCGTACAGCTGCGGTGTGGCCATCGCTGGGCGCGGCCTGCGCTGTGCTTTTGGCATCGAGCCTAGCTTGGGCCATACCGCCCATGACCAATGGCCCCGAGTTGGCTAGCCTGTCCGCCATTGGCCAACACGTCAGTATTGATGCAAGAAACCACTGGCAAAGCGCGCTGGTGGGCGTGGGCCAACTCAAGCCCAGTCAAGCCAGCGATCCCGAAATGTACTGGACATCGCCTAATGCTGAATTCAAAACCCAAGCCACCGCTGAGCGCATGCGCCTGACCCAAGGGCAGCGCTATGTGGCGCGGCTAAACATGCAGTCCACAGGGTTTGGCAGCAGCCTGCATTTGGTTTTTAAAATGCCCAGGCTGGATGCTGTTCACATGGCCTACCGCTACGATGACGAGCCTTGGGTTAAAGCTTCAGCAGGCGATACGATTGCGATGAACGCATGGGCTTTCAGCGACAGGCAGCCCTCGTTTGATATTCCGCTGCGACCCGGCAACTTGAACTTGGTGGTGGAGATAGCCCACATTGGCGTGGTGGATGCGCCCATGCAATTGCAAAGCACCAGCACATTCAAAGATGAACGATTGTCACTTGGACTGAGCATAGGGGCATTGATCGGAATTAATTGTGTATTGGCGCTGCTGGGTGTGGCGTCTGCAGTGAGCTTTGGCAGGGCTAATTTTTTAGCTGTGTCGGTGATGACGGCGCTTATGGCCATGGTGATCGGCTCAGTCTCAGGCATGTCGGGCGTATATATGTTTACCAACAGCGCTACCTTTAATGATGAGTCTAAGTTTTGGGCACTGACCGCTTGGTGTGTCGTGTTTCCTTGGGTGACTGCCATGGCACTGTCGCTGCGTCAGTCATCGCGGTGGTGGTGGCGTGCGGCATGCACATATGCTGTGTTGGGGCTGGTATTTACGACACTGATGATGGGCTACAGCCATCGCAGCGCGATGCTGACATGGATTCCCTTCATTGCCATTGGGAGTGCTATTTTTTCTTTAATTATGCTTGCCGTGACCTTGCTGCATCGCCAGCGTTTGGCTGTGGCTCTGATTGCTGCCATTGTGTTCTATGCGTGTGCACTGCTAGTGCCATTGGGTGCATTTTTAGGCTACATGTCGAACGAAGACGCGACGATGATCGCCGCTGTAGCCACCATGCTTTCAGCTTCGCTGTTTTTGCAGGCCATGCTTGGCCAATACCGGCACGGACGGATGGTGATGTCTCGGGCCAAGATCTCGCCCAGTCGCGATGTACTCACAGGGCTGCTCAGCCGCAAAGGGTTTGAGCAAATACTGGTGCGCAGTGTGCAGCGCATGAAATCTGAGCGTATGTACGCCGCCTTTTATTACATTCAAGTGGGCAACGCACAAACTCTCAAAGAGCGCTATGGCGACGAGGGCTTTGAGACCGGCATGGTGCAGTTGGCAGCGGCTATTTCGTCCAGCGTATCCGTGGTGGACTCGGTGGGCCGCGTAGCGCCCAATGCATTTGCTGTGACGGTGCTGATGCCGCGCGATGCAGCTCTGGCCAACCGTTTGTCACAAAAAATCTTGACCCGCACGATGTCTTTGGCCAGCCACGGTGCACCACTGGCGCAGACTGCGCGTATTGCGGTGGCCTGGATGCCGGTGTTTGGCACCATGCTGCCTGAAATTGAGCGCAGGGCTATGCGGGCCTTGCGCAAGATGGACGAAGGCAAGCGGATTGTTTGGGTCGGCGGTGCGCTGGCCCAAGCTGATGCGTCCCAACTGACCGAAGGCGCTACCAGCCCCACTACACGGCCTAACAACGGCCAACAGGCCGACGAGGAGTTGCCTAGCTTGCCGGGCATGATCAACCGCATTGAGCTGGAGATGCTGGGCACGGAGTCAGAGCAGATGACCGATGAGGCCGAACGCTTGATGCGCGAGCTGCAGCAGCGCCCTGTCACTGGGCCTGGCTTATTGACAGCAACGCGATCCTTTAAGTATCCTGCGACTTCACCGAAGTAAACTAAGCGCCTGCTGATCGGGTGCAGCCCACTTAGAGCTGGTAGGGCGAAGCGTCGATATCACTGCTGCGCTGCGCCAGCGCATCAGCCAGCAGCCTAGCGCTGCCGCAGCTCAGAGCCCAGCCGCTAGAACCGTGCCCTGTGTTAAGCCATAGCCCCGCCATGCCGCTCTGGCCAATGATGGGCGGCCGGTCGGCCAACATGGGGCGTGCACCTTTCCATTCCTGCACACCATGGCTCATCACGGCGGCGCCCGGAAACCAGTCGTGCAAAACTTTATACAACGTGCGCAGGGCACTTGCGCGTTTGATGTGAACTCGCCCACCGATCTCGGCGCTGCCCGCCACGCGCACGCGCTGGCCTAAGCGGCTAATCGCCACTTTGTAGTGCTCGTCCATCAGGGCGCTGCGCGGCGCGTCGAGCGGCTCGCGCACATGGGCACTGACCGAATAACCGTAGACCGGGCGAATCGGCAGCTTAAGAGCCAAGGGCAGGCACAGCTGCGCACTGGCAGTGCCTGCGCACAGCACCACAGCGTCAAAGCTGACAGGCTGCGGCTGGGTGGATACTGGCGCAAACCCGCTGCTGTGGGCCGTTTGGCTGATGTGCAGTGTGGCCTGGGTGTGGTTGTCGATGTGGTGTACGGTCGTGTTGAATTGAAAGTCAACCCCCAGAGCGCGTGCAATGTCTTTAAGCAGCAGCGCAAACTGGCGGCAGTTACCCACCTCGTCTTGCGGCAGGTGCACAGCGCCGTGAAAGTGGGTGTCGGGGTTGAGCGCTGGCTCGAGCGCGCGGGTGGCGGTTTCGTCGATTTGGCTAAATGGCACGCCTGCATCGCGCAGCACTTGCAAACTTGGCTGCACCATGGCGGCGTCTTTGGCCAAGCGCAGCAGCACGGTGTAGCCATCGGCTTTGTCGTAACTCAGCTGGTGGTCTTCGGTGATGGCATGCAGGCGGCCTACGCTGTAGAAAGCCAGTTTTTGCAGAGCGGCGCGGTGGGCAAGGTAGGTGTCCATTTTGCAAGCGCGCCAAAAGCGCCACATCCAGGCGATATCAGCCCCCGATAACGGCAGGCCAATGCGCACCGCAGCGTGTTGTCCAAAGAGTTGCTTGGCCACCTTCCACGGCATACCGGGTGCCGCCCATGGCGTGACGTAGCCGGGCGCGAGCACGCCCGCGTTGGCAAAGCTGGCCTCTTCGGCAGCGGCGCCGCGCTGCTCGTAGACAGTGACTTGGTGCCCATCACGGGCCAGCTCGTATGCAGTGGTCACCCCGATGATGCCTGCACCGACAATTGCGATATTCATGTTTTGGAAGAAAATTAAGCAGTTTTCCGACGTGGATAATCAATAGTTAGCTATTAATTTGATAGTAAATTGGCTGATAATTGAGTTGTTGACGGATCATATTTGGCCGATGGGTAAGTAGGCTGGAAGGGCTTTAAGCACTGGCAGCGAGTGCACTTTCTACACACGTTGCCAGCTGCAGCAACGTATTGTCGTGCATCGCGCCGTGCCATAGCATCAGGTCTACTGGCAGCTCGTCCTGAGCATGGCAGGGTAGGCTGATAGCGCAGCCGTCTAACAGGTTAACCACGCTGGTGTTGCGCAACAGCAGGGCGTTAACGCGCCAAAATTCGGCGTCTAGTGCGGCGTCTTGTCCCGTGTTGAGCCCAGATGCAGGTGCCAAGCTGCTGATAGCGGGCGCTGTGATGGGCACGGTGTTTGCAAGCACCTTGGAGCCTGCGCGTGTAGGCTGACCGGCAATGTCAAACAAATCTTTGAC
The DNA here is from genome assembly GCA_031431335.1 of Polaromonas sp. Taxonomy (GTDB): domain Bacteria; phylum Pseudomonadota; class Gammaproteobacteria; order Burkholderiales; family Burkholderiaceae_C; genus JAAFIP01. Next base: position 11,711 of record JANPDG010000116.1, read on the forward strand.
AGAGATGGCCAAGCCTGCCAAAGGCTGTAAGGCAGGTTGAGTGCTGTTTTGAGCGGTTTGGGTGGTCTTAGTGGCTTCAATGGCTTCGACAAGGGCTTTTTGAGCATCTAAATGCAAAAAGGTGTTCCGGCAAGCTGCCGAATCAGCAATTTGAATAGATTTTTCCATTTCGGCGCGGGCGCTGGTCTGGCCGCGCACGATCGCCTCTCGCGTAGCGGTGAGGTCAGCGCGGGTAGGGCCGTATAAGGTGGGCATGGGGTGCTATAATAAGAGGCTTTGCTAAGTTCGCACCTAAGATTTACTTCGAGGTGATGTGACAGCAAAGTAAATCGCAAAGCAGCTCATTCAAGGTGTTGCAGTGTGTATGGTGAGCTAGTTAAACATTAAGCCTGCCTAAGTCATACTGCATTACGAGCTGAATTTTAGACCTAACCTTTGGAGTTAAAAAATGGCAATTTCCATGCGCGAAATGTTGGACGCCGGCGTCCACTTCGGTCACCAGACACGTTTCTGGAACCCTAAGATGGCCCCGTATATTTTCGGTCATCGCAATAAAATTCACATCATCAACCTCGAAAAATCGCAGCCGATGTTCGAGGAGGCGCTCAAGTTCACGCGCCAGCTGTCCGCTAACCGTGGCACCATCCTGATGGTGGGTACCAAGCGCACCGCCCGCGACACCGTGGTCGAGCAAGCCAACCGTGCTGGCGTACCGTTTGTCAACCAGCGCTGGTTGGGCGGCATGTTGACCAACTTCAAAACCGTCAAAATTTCTCTCAAGCGCCTCAAAGAAATGAAAGTACAACAAGAAGCTGGCCTCGATACTCTGAGCAAGAAAGAACAACTCACGTTCGCCCGTGAGATGGAAAAGTTAGAAAAAGACATCGGCGGCATTCAAGACATGCCAGCTTTGCCAGATGCTTTGTTCATCATCGACGTGGGCTACCACAAGATTGCTGTGCAAGAAGCTCGCAAGCTGGGCATTCCTATCATTGGAGTGGTTGACACCAACCACTCACCCGAAGGCATTGACTACATCATCCCAGGCAACGACGACTCGTCCAAAGCCGTGATCATGTATGCCCAAGCCGTGGCTGACGCCATTCTCGAAGGCCGTGCCAACGCTGTGACCGAAGTGATCAAAGCCGTCAAAGGCAATGATGAGTTCGTCGAAGTCGCCGAAGGCGCTGCCGCCTAATACATTGCCTCTTGCGTCCCCCGACGCAGCAGCAAAGGGGCTCCAGTAGCCCCTTTTTTCTAGTTTTAAAAGGAATTGAAAAATGACAACTATCACCGCAAGCATGGTTGCCGAATTGCGCGGCAAGACCGACGCTCCCATGATGGAGTGCAAAAAAGCCCTCACCGAAGCAGCAGGCGACATGGCCAAAGCCGAAGAGATTTTGCGCGTCAAGCTAGGCAACAAAGCTGGTAAAGCCAGCGCCCGCGTGACTGCCGAGGGCGTTGTAGCCACCGGCACACAAGGCAGCCACTCGGCCATGATCGAAGTCAACTGCGAAACCGACTTTGTTACTAAAAATGACAGCTTCTTGGCTTTGTGCGGTGCGGCAGCCCAATTGGTTGCCGCCCATAACCCTGCCAGCGTAGAAGCACTGGGCGCGTTAGCCCACACCGCTGATGGCTTTGGTCCGACGCTCGAAGATGTGCGCAAAGGCCTGATTGGCAAAATTGGCGAAAATATGAGCTTCCGCCGCTTCAAGCGCTTTGAAGGCACTGTAGCTACCTACTTGCACGGTACCCGTATTGGCGTGGTAGTTGAGTACACCGGTGACCTGACTGCTGCCAAAGACACTGCCATGCACATTGCTGCCATGAAACCAGTGTCTTTGACCAGCGCAGAAGTGCCTGCCGATTTAATCGAGCGTGAGCGCAGTGTCGCTGCGGCTAAGGCGGCAGAAGATGCCTCAGTGGCTACTGCTGCTGGCAAGCCCATCCAGCCTGCTGATATCGTTGCTAAGCGTATCGAAGGCTCGGTTTTAAAGTACCTCAAAGAAGTGGCTTTGTTCAACCAGGCGTTTGTCAAGAACGACAAGCAAACCGTAGAGCAAATGCTCAAGGCAGTAAACACCAGCGTAAAAGGCTTTACCCTTTACGTGGTGGGCGAGGGCATTGAGAAAAAGGTCGACGATTTTGCAGCAGAAGTGGCTGCACAGATTGCTGCGGCCAAAGGTGCTTAAGCACGGAATCATGTGCAATTACTGAAAAAGCGGCAAATGCGAGTTTGCCGCTTTTTTTATAGCCTAAAACTGTCCCAACATCGCTGATAATTGCAGCATTGAACTATACGCTTAGGAGAGCCACCAAGATGCCAGCGCACAAACGAATTTTGTTGAAGTTATCGGGCGAAGCATTGATGGGCGATGACGCATTTGGTATCAATCGAGCTACTATCATGCGGATGGTACAAGAGATCAAAGAGGTCACTGAACTGGGCGTGCAAGTCGCCGTGGTGATCGGCGGCGGAAACATTTTCCGGGGTGTCGCCGGTGGCTCTGTGGGTATGGACCGCGCTACGGCAGACTATATGGGTATGCTGGCTACGGTAATGAACGCGCTGGCCTTGGGTGACACGATGAATAATGCTGGATTGGTTGCACGCGTGATGTCTGCCATCAATATTGAGCAAGTGGTAGAGCCCTACATCCGCCCCAAAGCACTGCAGTACCTTGAAGAAGGTAAAGTGGTGATATTTGCTGCTGGAACAGGCAATCCCTTCTTTACGACGGATACGGCGGCTGCCTTGCGTGGAGCGGAGATCGGTGCTGAAGTGGTTTTAAAGGCGACCAAGGTGGATGGCGTGTATACCGCTGATCCTAAAATAGACCCGACAGCTACCCGTTACAGCAGCTTAACTTTTGATCAAGCTATGCAGCAAAATCTGGGTGTCATGGACGCGGCCGCATTTGCGCTGTGCCGAGATCAAAAACTACCGATCAAGGTATTTAGCATATTTAAGAATGGCGCCCTTAAACGCGTTGTGATGGGCGAAGATGAAGGCACATTGGTGCATGTGTAAGCGGAGACAGCTATGAGTATTGCAGACATTAAACAAACGACCGATGGCAAAATGGGGCAATCCATAGATGCCTTAAAAAACAACCTCGGAAAAATTCGCACGGGCCGTGCCAACCCGGCTATTTTGGACAACATCATGGTGGAGTATTATGGTTCCATGGTGCCGTTGTCTCAGGTTGGCAACGTCAGCCTACTCGACTCGCGCACGATCAGTGTGCAGGTGTGGGAAAAAGGCATGGGCGCTAAGGTTGAGAAAGCCATCCGCGACAGTGATTTGGGTGTGAACCCCTCTTCAATGGGTGAGTTGATTCGTGTGCCTATGCCCGCCATGAGCGAGGAGCGCCGCAAGGAAATGACCAAGCTCGTTCGCAACGAAGGCGAAAGCACGAAAATTGCAGTTCGCAATCTGCGACGCGATGCAAACGAAAACGTGAAGAAATTGGTGAAAGACAAAGAAGCGTCTGAAGATGACCAGAAACGTGCGGAAGCTGACGTGCAAAAAACAACCGATAAATTCATTGCTGACATTGATCGCTTGGTAGCAGACAAAGAAAAAGAAATTTTGTCGGTTTGAGCGTACCAACTGTATTTACTATGAACGCCATACCCCACCATATTGCCATCGTGATGGATGGTAACGGGCGGTGGGCCAATAGGCGCTATATGCCGCGTGTTGCAGGGCACAAGCAGGGCGTCGAAGCCCTGCGCCGCTGTGTACGGATGAGTGCTGACCGTGGGGTGAAAGTGCTGACTGTGTTTGCGTTTTCATCTGAAAACTGGAACCGCCCGAGTGACGAAATATCTGGCTTGATGGATTTACTCGCGGGTGCTTTGTCGCGTGAGGTCAAGCCGCTTAGCGAAAGCGGAGTGCGGATTTTTTTTATAGGTGATAGAAGCCGCATGTCGGACAAGGTGCGGGCGGGCTTTTCGCAAGCTGAGCTTGATACCGAGCGCAATACACGAATTACTTTGAACGTGTGTTTTAACTACGGTGGGCGGTGGGACGTGGTGCAAGCCGCCAGCCAGTTGGCGGCCAAGGGCGAGCCAATCACAGAGGATAGTTTGAATCGTTCGATGGCTTTGTCCCATGTGCCAGACCCAGATCTGGTCATTCGTACAGGCGGTGAATCTCGCATGAGCAATTTTTTACTATGGCAAAGTGCCTACAGTGAGCTGTACTTTTCAGATGTACTCTGGCCAGACTTTGATGAGGCTGAGCTGGATGCTGCTTTGGCTGATTATGCGAGTCGTGAGCGCCGTTTCGGGCAAACTTCTCAGCAAATTGCGAGCACAGCCACGGCCCATTCCGTGGATCAGATATCTGCCGCAGCATAAAAGCGCCAAACTATGTTGAAACAACGCATCATTACAGCCTTGGTATTGCTAGCCATTTTGCTACCGGCACTATTTGCTGACCGACCAGAGTGGCTTATGTCAGTTGCGCTGGTATTGATGTGTTTGGCTGCTTGGGAGTGGGGGCAACTCAATGGCTACAGCAAAAAAGCCTCTTGGCTTATCGCTCTAGACTGTTTGGTGCTTTGCGCCATTGCTTGGAAGTTGGGTTTACCCTACCGCAATATGCCATTGCTGTGGACTGTGGTTGGTAGTGCCTGGGTTCTACTAGGAGCGTTGCTTTTGCGCCGCGGTATTGAGGGCTGGCCTAGGATGCATCGGTGGATGCGCATCGTGGGTGGCGTATTCCTACTCGCTACAGCTTGGTTAGCTGTAGCGCAGGCCCGCGTGATCGGTGTTAATTTTCTGCTTTCAGTCTTGGTGCTGGTGTGGGGTGCCGATGTTTTTGCCTATTTTTGTGGGCGCACATGGGGGCGACGCAAGCTGGCGATCAGCATCAGTCCTGGTAAAAGCTGGGAGGGCGTTTGGGGCGGAATGGCTGGTGTGGTGCTTATCTCTTTGATGTGGATATGGTTAGATCAAAATACGCTGAGCGCACAGCCTCCCAGCCTCTACACCCAAGTTGCAGCGCACGGTTGGTGGTTGCTGCCCTTGGCTTTGGTATTTATGTGCGCAATGAGTGTCGTGGGTGACTTGGTAGAGTCGTTGGTCAAGCGTAGCGCAGGGGCCAAGGATTCGAGCAACTTGTTGCCCGGTCATGGCGGTGTTCTAGACCGTGTAGACGCTTTATTGCCCACGCTGCCTTTGGCCATGATGCTGGCATCACTACTCAACTGAGATCAATATACCCAATGGTAAGACAGCGCGTTACAGTACTTGGGTCCACTGGTTCGGTAGGTAAAAATACGCTGGATGTGATTGCGCGCCATGCGCAGTGCTTTGAGTTGTACGCTTTATCAGCTAACTCCAATGTGGATGAAATGTTAGCGCAATGCGTGCAGTTTGAACCCAAGGTGGTCGTGATGGCCGACTCTGCGGCCGAACGTCTTCTAAGTCAGAAGCTTAAAGGCAAAGGGCTTCATATCGAAACCAGTAGCGGGGTGGCGGCTTTAGCGGCAATCGCGAGTGATGCGCAAGTTGATATTGTGATGGCGGCTATCGTTGGCGCTGCGGGTCTATCGCCGAGCTTGGCGGCTGCCAGAGCAGGCAAGAAGTTACTTCTTGCCAACAAAGAGGCATTGGTGGTCGGTGGCACCCTGTTTATGGATGCGGTGCTAATGGGAGGGGGTATATTGTTACCAATTGACAGTGAGCATTCGGCAGTTTTTCAAAGTTTGCCTGAGCAGCGCGCCACCTGGAGTGATCGCGTGGAAAAAATTATATTGACGGCCTCCGGTGGCCCGTTCCTCAAGCGCGAGCTGACCAGTTTTCACACCATTACACCCGAGGAGGCAGTCGCACATCCTAATTGGGTCATGGGCCGCAAAATTTCAGTTGACTCTGCCACCATGATGAATAAGGCACTTGAAGTCATTGAGGCGCATTATTTGTTTGGCATGCCAGCCGAGAAAATTGAGGTTGTCATCCACCCTCAATCCATTGTCCATTCGATGGTTCAGTTTCACGATACCTCGGTAGTGGCCCAATTGGGCAACGCCGATATGCGCGTGCCTATAGCGTATGGACTGAGCTATCCAGAACGGTTTGCAAGTGGTGCTAAGCCCTTGGATTGGCGCAATTTGGCTGCAATGACGTTTGAATCGCCTGACCTAAATAGATTTCCGGGCTTGGGTTTGGCTTGGCAAGCCATGAGGGCAAGTCAAGGGACCACTGCGGTTCTTAACGCAGCGAACGAAATTGCGGTAGATGCGTTTTTGAATCGTGAAATCAGATTTGACCAAATTCACAGTGTGAATTCGGAAACCTTAACGAAGGTATTACCCTCAAAGCCTCGTAGCATAGATGATCTGCTGGGGATAGATGCAGAGAGCCGCTCTGCTGCCAAGCAGTTTGCGCACACACTTAAAGGCGAGTAGATGCTCACAGTCATATCCTTCATTGCAGCTTTGGCGCTTTTGATTGCAGTCCACGAATATGGGCATTACAGAGTGGCTGTAGCTTGCGGTGTGAAGGTGCTTCGCTTTTCAATTGGTTTTGGTAAGCCGTTATGGACATGGCGACCCAAGAATCAGCGGGTTAATCAAAATACAGAGTTTGTATTGTCAGCATTCCCTTTGGGCGGCTATGTCAAGATGCTGGACGAGAGAGAAGCTCCTGTGCCCCCAGAACTGAGGCACCTTGCCTTCAATGTACAGTCTTTGAAAGCGCGTACTGCTATCGTGATTGCCGGTCCTGCGGCTAACTTATTGTTGGCGATTTTGCTTTACGCCATAGTCAATTGGATTGGCGTGCAAGAGCCAAAAGCAATTTTGGCCAGCCCAGCAGCGAGCTCTATTGCCTATGCATCGGGCTTACGCGGCGGTGAGCAAGTGCAATCGGCAGGTTTTGTGGGCGAAGAATTGCAAAAAATTCGCTCTATGGAGGACGTTCGTTGGCTGATCACGCAAGGTACTTTGGATAAAAAAGACTTAGTACTGCAGGTGCAATACCAAGAGGGGCAGGCCACTCAAAGTGTTGCTTTGCCTTTGTCCAGCATGGATGTGCGTGAAGCCGATGCACAAATGTTTCGCAAAATTGGGGTAGGAACACCTTGGACACCACCCCTCATCGGAGAGTTGATTGCTGGTGGTGCAGCAGAGGTCTCGGGCCTTCAAAAAGGCGACATCGTTGTTAGCATCTCTGAAACTAATATTCCAGATGGGTCCCAATTGCGCGAGGCCATTCGCGGCAGCGTGCGCGCGGATGTGCCGCTCAAGCAGCCTTGGCAGGTGCTTCGGCAGGGGCAAACGCTTGTAGTTGATGTTACTGCCCAAGCGATTCAAGAGAATGGCGTATGGACAGGCAAGATCGGAGCCTTTGTGGGTGCTATGCCCGAGATGACCCAGGTGCATTACGGCGTATGGGATGGTTTGTGGCGAGGGGTGGTAAAAACTTGGGATATTTCGACGCTCACATTGCGCATGATGGGCAAAATGGTGATTGGCGAAGCATCACTTAAAAACCTGAGTGGTCCTTTGACCATTGCCGATGTCGCGGGTAAGTCTGCCAGTTTAGGAATAATCCAGTACTTGCTGTTTATCGCGCTAATCAGTGTTAGCCTTGGCGTGCTTAATTTGTTGCCATTACCCGTCCTAGATGGAGGGCACCTCATGTATTATCTGTGGGAGGCAGTTACTGGCAAGGCGGTGGCTGAGCTATGGCTAGAGCGCTTGCAGCGTGTAGGCGTTGCTATTTTGTTCACTATGATGGCTATCGCGTTGTTCAATGACGTTAGTCGGATATTTGGGCGATTTTTTTAAATCGAAACGGTAGATTTATACGCCCGGTTTGGGTAATGATTGGTTTATGAAAAAACAAAATAGATTTAGTTTGAGCCGTTCTGCTTGCGCAGTGGCCGCGTTTGCATTAGCAGCTAATGCATGGGCAGTGGATCCTTTCACAGTGAGTGACATTCGTGTTGAAGGCTTGCAGCGAGTGGAGCCTGGCACAGTGTTTGGCTCATTACCTTTTCGAGTGGGTGAAACTTACAGCGACGACAAAGGATCTTCCGCAATTCGTGCCCTTTTTTCGTTGGGTTTGTTTAAAGATGTACGTATCGACGTGCAAGGCAATGTGCTGGTGGTAATCGTCGAAGAGCGCCCGACAGTAGCAGATGTCAGCTTCACTGGAACCAAAGAGTTTGAAAAAGACGTGCTTACAAAAGCTTTGCGCGAAGTAGGCTTGAACGAGGGGCGACCTTTCGACAAAGCGTTAGCGGATCGCGCTGAGCAAGAGCTTAAAAGGCAGTACATCAACCGCAGTTTGTACGGCGCTGAAATTGTGACAACCGTGACTCCGATAGAACGCAATCGCGTTAACCTTAACTTTAACGTTGTTGAGGGCGATGTCGCTAAGATTAAGGATATTCGCATCGTCGGAGCTAAAGTCTTTAGCGAAGGCACTTTGCGCGGTTTGTTTGACTTGGACACCAGTGGTTGGTTAAGCTGGTATACAAAAAGCGATCGTTATGCACGCACCAAACTCAACGCTGATTTGGAGTCTTTGCGTTCTTACTATCTAACCCGCGGATATTTAGAGTTCAAGATTGACTCAACGCAGGTGGCAATCTCTCCTGACAAACAAGACATCACACTGACCATCAATATTACTGAAGGTGAACGTTATGTTGTTTCATCGGTGAAACTGGAAGGCAACTACCTTGACAAGCTCGATGACTTTAAGTCGCTAGTGACGATCAAACCCGGCGAGGCCTACAATTCAGAACAGGTGACTCAGACTACGAAAGCCTTCACTGATTATTTCGGTAGCTTTGGTTATGCGTTTGCCCAAGTGCAAGTTAAACCAGAAATTGACCGCGCTAACAATAGAGTTGCGTTTGTTATTCAGGCTGACGCCTCTCGAAGGGCATATGTGCGCAAGCTCAATATTGCCGGCAATACCCGCACCCGCGATGAAATTATTCGCCGAGAATTTCGCCAGTTCGAAGCCGGGTGGTATGACGGCGACAAAATTAAACTATCTCGCGAGCGTGTAGACAGATTGGGTTATTTCAAAGAAGTGAATGTCGAAACGACTGATGTACCTAACGCGCCCGACCAAATTGATTTACAAGTGACAGTGGCTGAAAAGCCAACTGGTAACCTACAGCTTGGTGCTGGATTTTCAAGCGGGGACAAATTGTCACTTCAATTCAAGATCGCGCAAGAGAACGTATTCGGTTCGGGCAGTTATTTGGGTATTGATGTCAACACGTCTAAATCTAGTCGGCAACTTGTGGTGAGCAGCATTGACCCTTACTTTACCCAAGATGGCGTTTCGAGAGCACTTGATTTGTATTTCCGGCGCACAAAACCTACGAGCGCTCAAGGTGGTGATTATGAGCTTGGCACCGCAGGCGCAAGCATTCGTTTTGGTATCCCATTCAGCGAGCTAGATACGGTGTATTTTGGCGGTGGGGTTGAAAATACCAAAATAACAGCCGGAAACAATATTCCAGCTGCGTATTTGGCTTACGCTAATCAATTCGGAGCATCTAGTAATAGTGTTCCTTTAACGATAGGTTGGTCTCGCGACAGTCGAGACAGTGCGCTGGCGCCTAACGCTGGTTTACTGCAGCGCGTGAACGGAGATTGGGGTATCGCAGGCGATGCCCGCTATCTCAGAGCGTCCTACCAAATACAGCAGTACATTCCATTGAATAAAAAGTTTACTTTGTCGTTCAACGGCGATTTAGGCTGGGGCAAAGGCTTGAATGCCCGCTCCTTTCCTGTTTTCAAAGGTTCTTATGCTGGTGGGCTGGGTTCTGTTCGCGGCTTCGAGCAAAGCAGTTTGGGACCACGTGATATTACAGGCTCGTTTATTGGTGGCCCTAAAAAGGTCGTGGGTAACATTGAGTTGCAAACTCCATTTCCGGGTGCGGGTAACGACAGAACCCTGCGCTTATTTGGGTTCGTTGATGCTGGCAATGTGTTTGCAGAGTTCGAAAAATACGATTTCGGCACACTCCGGGCTTCAACGGGCATCGGAATCAGCTGGATTTCGCCTCTAGGCCCGCTGCGATTGGCGTATGCTACGCCTATACGTAAGTTTCCTGGAGATAAAATCCAGAAATTGCAATTTCAAATTGGTACCTCTTTCTAATGAAGTCATCTATTCTTAATCTTTTCGTGGCTCTGGGTCTGGCGAGCGCATCGCTTGGAGCGATGGCTCAAGAGTTCCGCGTGGGCTTTATCAATACTGATCGCATCTTCCGCGAGGCAAGCGCAGCCAAAGCGGCTCAAAGCAAGTTAGAGACTGAGTTTGCTAAACGTGAAAAAGAAATCGTAGACAGCGGTAGCGCTTTGAAGACGGCTACAGAAAAATTTGAACGCGAAGCTCCCACTTTGGCGGAAAGTCAGCGCAACACCCGTCAAAAACAACTCGTTGAGCAGGATCGTGACTTCCAGAGAAAGCGCCGTGAGTTTCAAGAAGATTTGAACCAACGTAAGAACGAAGAACTGCAAGCCGTTCTAGAACGTGCCAATAAGATCGTCAAACAAGTGGCAGAACAAGAAAAGTATGACTTGGTGCTGCAAGAGGCTGTGTACATTAATCCAAAGCACGACATCACGGATAAAGTTCTTAAGGCGTTGAATGCAGCTGCGGGTAAATAAAGCTAGATAGGTCGCTGCGTGTCATATACATTGGCTGCTATTGTTGAGGTACTCGGCGGCGATCTAAGGGGTTCTTCTGGCACGCAGATTCATAAGCTTGCACCACTTCAATCTGCGGGCATCCATGATATTTCTTTTTTAAGCCATCCCAAATATTTAGCGCTATTACATAGTTCTAAAGCTGCTTGCGTCATCGTAGCGCCTGCTATGGCCGACTTAGCTCAGGCACGTGGAGCGTGTATTGTGACTACCGATCCTTATCTGTATTACGCACGTTTGACGCAGTGGTGGAAGAGTCAGGCAGGGCCACTAGCGATTCCAGGCATTCATCCGAGTGCGGTAGTGGATAGCCAGGCGCATGTGGATCCAACAGCCAGTATTGGTCCACTGTGTGTCGTCGAGCGTGGTGCAGTCATTGGTGCACGCAGCATTCTTAAAAGTCGTGTGACTTTAGGCGAAGATTGCTCTGTAGGTCAGGGATGCATTGTGCACAGCGGCGTGGTGATTGGAGCGGATGGTTTTGGCTTCGCCCCCGATGCCGCTAGAGGCGGAGCCTGGGAAAAAATTGCGCAGCTGGGCGTTGTGCGCATCGGTAATGATGTCGAAATTGGTGCCAATACCTGCATAGACCGTGGTGCATTAGATGATACGGTGATCGAAGATGGGGTGAAATTAGACAACTTGATTCAGATTGGCCACAACGTCAAAATCGGTAAACACACCGCTATGGCGGGATGCGTGGGCGTGGCAGGTAGCGCTACGATCGGCGCGCACTGCACCATTGGAGGTGGAGCTATTGTGCTAGGTCACTTGACAATTGTTGACCATGTGCATATTTCCGCGGCAACCACAGTGACACGATCTATCAGCCAAGCTGGCAACTACACGGGAATGTTCCCAATCGACGAAAATGCAAACTGGGAAAAGAACGCCGCATCACTCAAGCAGCTGCATAAGCTGCGTGAGCGCGTCAAGACATTAGAACAAAAAATTGGAATAAAAAGCTAAATCCTATGATGGACATCCATAAAATTCTGACCTTACTGCCTCACAGGTATCCTATTTTGCTGGTGGATAGGGTGATTGAGCTGGAGAAAGGCAAGTTCATCAAAGCGATTAAAAACGTGACGATCAATGAGCCGTTTTTCACTGGTCATTTCCCACATCGCCCGGTCATGCCGGGTGTGTTGATGCTGGAAGCCTTGGCGCAAGCCGCAGCGCTTTTGGCTTTTGACGCCTTGGGTGTGACGCCTGATCAAAATACAGTTTACTATTTTGCAGGGATCGATGGAGCCCGATTTAAACGGCCTGTGGAACCGGGCGATCAATTGACATTGTGTGTGACGATGGGACGAACGAAAGCGGGGATTTTCAAATTTCAAGCCAAGGCCATGGTCGGCGATGAGCTGGCGGTGGAGGCTGACTTGACCTGCGCGATGCGCACCATTACCTAAGGCGGGCACTGTGGCTCAAAACTTAATCCACCCTACTGCCATCATTGACAGCAAAACTCAGCTCGACAGCTCGGTCAGCGTAGGGCCATATAGCATGATCGGCCCGCATGTGAAGATCGACGCGGGTACCACGGTCGGTCCGCACGCGGTGATCGACGGCCACACCACGATTGGCAAAGATAATCGCATTTTCCAATTCACATCTTTGGGCGCAATTCCTCAGGACAAAAAGTATGCGGGTGAACCTTGCGAGTTAATCATTGGTAACGGCAATACCATCAGAGAATTTTGTTCATTCAATATAGGCTCACCCGGCGGCGGCGGCATTACCCGTGTGGGTGACCGTAACTGGTTGATGGCGTATGTGCACTTGGCGCATGACTGTGTGGTGGGTAACGACACGATTTTTGCCAACAATACCCAGCTTGCGGGTCATGTGGTGGTAGATGATTTTGTGATTTTGGGTGGGTTCACAGTAGTGCACCAGTTTGTGCGTATTGGCGCACATAGCATGACTGCCATGTGTTCGTTGCTGTTTGCCGATTTACCGCCTTTTGTCATGTGCCAAGGCCAGCCTGCGGCTGCGCGCAGCATGAACTTTGAGGGGCTCCGCCGCCGTGGTTTTAGCGCAGAGCGAGTCAGTGCAGTCAAGGCGATGCACAAAGCTTTATACCGTGATGATTTGGCATTAGACGTCGCTGTGGCCAAAATTAACGAGCTAAGCGCGAGCCATCCTGACGCTGCAGCGGATGTGCAGATGATGAACGGATTTTTGGCCGGTGTATCTGCTCAGCGCGGCATCGTGCGCTAACGCTGCTCACTTAAATTCGATCCTTTTATGACCCGTCCAGCTCTGCGCATAGCTTGTGTTGCGGGCGAAGCATCGGGCGACCTGCTGGGCGGGTTGCTGCTTGATGGGCTAAAGCAGCGCTGGCCTGACTTGCAATCCTTCGGTATTGGTGGCCCGCAGCTTGAATCACGCGGTTTTCAGTCTTGGTGGCCTAGCCACCAACTGGCTGTGAGGGGCTATGTCGAGGTGCTGCGGCACTATCGCACTCTGGTGGGTATTCGCAAACAGCTTTTGCAGCGCCTGCTAGACAATCCACCAGATGTTTTTATCGGTATTGATGCGCCAGATTTTAATTTAGAACTTGAAACCCAGCTCAAAGCGCGCGGGGTCAAAACAGTGCACTTTGTCAGCCCCAGCATCTGGGCTTGGCGACCCGAGCGGATAGAAAAAATTCGCCAAGCGGTGGACCACGTTTTGTGCGTCTTTCCGTTTGAGAAGGCTTTGTACGATCATGCGGGTATCGGTGCGACGTATGTAGGTCATCCTTTGGCCAGCATGATTGCGCAAAAATCTGACCGCATTATTGCACGGTCAACCCTAGGCCTTGGCGCGCAAGACAAGGTCGTCGCCATATTGCCCGGCAGCCGAAAGTCAGAGGTGCAGTATCTGGGCAAGGTGTTTTTTAAGGCCGCCGCTTTAATGAGCGCATCGCAGAGCGACATTCAATTCATTGTGCCTTGCGCTATAGGTTTGAAAGATGCTATTACCCTGTATGCCAGCCGCGCTGGGATGACAGGCAAAGTGCAGCTGTTAGATGGACAGTCGCATACGGCGCTCTCAGCCTGTGATGTCACATTGATTGCCAGCGGCACGGCTACGCTTGAGGCTGCATTATTCAAGCGCCCGATGGTCATTGCCTACAACATGCATTGGCTCAGCTGGCAGATGATGAAGCGCAAAAAAATGCAGCCTTGGGTTGGGCTGCCTAACATTTTGTGTCAAGAGTTTGTCGTACCAGAGTTTTTGCAGGGCGCGGCAACTCCGCTAGCTTTATCACAAGCGGTATTGGAATGGTTTGCACAACCTGAGAAAATACATGCTTTAGAAAACCGATTTACCGCGCTGCACACCGAACTGCAGCGTGACACAGCCAGTTTAGCCAGCCATGCCATCGCCCAAGTTATCTCCTAAAACCGGCCTTAAGCCTAAGTCAACCCATCCAGCCAAAAAGCATGGAGCCACTAAAGCGGCTCTCGGTGCGAAAGCGGCAGTTCGTTCTACTAAAGCCAGAGCGCTTCCCATGCAGCAGGCGCCGTTGGTGTGGGATGTGCCCGGCCTGACTGCGGGTGTAGACGAGGCAGGCCGTGGCCCGTTGGCGGGTAGTGTTGTGGCCGCAGCCGTCATTTTGGACGATGCCAACCCGATCAAAGGCTTGGCGGACTCCAAAAAGCTCACCGCCCTGCGCCGCGCCAAGCTCTATGATGAAATCCGCGCTAAAGCCTTGTGTGTAGGCGTAGGCGAGGCCAGTGTCGATGAAATTGACCAGCTTAATATACTGCAGGCCACCATGTTGGCCATGCAGCGCGCCGTGGCCAATCTGCGTCTCAAGCCTTCGATGGTGCTGGTGGACGGCAACCGCATTCCCCAGCTCGACGTGTTGGCCGAGGCGATTGTGCAGGGAGACGCGAAGGTGCAGGCCATCTCGGCTGCATCGATCATCGCCAAAGTCACCCGCGACAGGCAATGCGAAGCGCTGCACGCTGCGTATCCAGAGTATGGGTTTGACAGCCACAAAGGTTATGGCACGGCAGTGCACATGGCGGCGCTCAAAGCCCATGGCGCAACGCCAGAGCATCGCAAAAGCTTTGCACCTGTGCGAGAGGCCCTGCAATATGCCGCTGGAGACTTGGTGTGACCGCTCCATTGCCAATTACGTCGAGAGACAATCGGCTGCTTAAAGAGCTGCGCAAGCTGGCCAGCGATGGCACCGCTTACCGCAAAACAGGCCGCGTATGGCTAGAAGGCGAGCACCTGTGCAGCGCCTACACCGCCAGGGGCTTGAAGGCTGATATTGCAGTGTTCAATGATAAAAAACAGCAGTTTTCCGACGTGGATATTGATAAGTTTGCTATTAAAAGCATAGTAATTTCACGTGAACTCATGGCAGAAATCAGTCCGCTGGACTCGCTGGCAGGCATGGGTTTTGTGTGTTCTATTGCCTTGGATACGGTAATTGAACCCGAGTTGCCCACCGTTGTCCTTGACAGGCTGCAAGACCCTGGCAACGTGGGCAGCATATTGCGCAGTGCGGCAGCTTTTGGGTTCAAACAGGTCGTGGCTTTAAAAGGCTGTGTGGCACTGTGGTCACCTAAGGTGGTGCGCGCAGGCATGGGCGCGCATTTTGGCCTGCGCTTGGTGGAGAGTGCCAGTTTGGAGGATGTTACCCGCCTGACCCGTCCGCTGGCAGTGACTAGCAGCCACCAAGGCCAGTATCTCAGCGAATTGCTGTCGGGGCGGCAACTGCCCAGCGATATCAACTGGGCTTTGGGACACGAAGGGCAGGGCGTTTGTGCTGAGTTGATGGCGCAGGCCAACCTGCATGTACGAATTGCCCAGCCAGGAGGCGAAGAATCACTCAACGTAGCGGCAGCCGCCGCTATATGTTTGCATGCCAGCGGCACTGCCACCAACCATGCCGCCACTTAGGCAGAATTAAAGTATAGCAATAGCTAAATTTCAATCTTGGCTGGGTCAGTACAAACCCGCCCTAGGCTATAATTAGAGGCTTTCCCGCATCCAACCCACGCCTTACGCATTCAAAGCCACTTCAACCAAGCACAGCTGCATGATTTACACCCCAAAGTGTAGGTTTTGAAGCGCTAGGGCGTACCCGAAGAAAAACGGAGAAAACCCAGTGCTTTTGTCTTTGAAGTCAGCCCATCCCCCCGCAATCCTTGCCCTAGCTGACGGTGCCGTATTTGTAGGTTCCTCCATAGGCGCGTCAGGCCACACCGTTGGCGAGGTAGTTTTTAACACCTCGATGTCCGGTTACCAAGAAATTTTGACCGACCCCAGCTACTGTCAGCAAATCGTCACACTTACCTATCCCCACATCGGCAACTACGGCACCAGCAGCCAAGATGTGGAATCACGTAAAGTATTCGCTGCAGGCTTGATCATCAAAGACCTGCCTTTAATAGCGAGCAACTTTCGCTCCGACATGAACCTGTCAGATTATTTGGTGAAAGAAAACTGCGTTGCCATCGCCAATATAGACACCCGCCAGCTCACCCGCCATTTGCGCACGCATGGCGCGCAAAACGGCGCGATTGTCGGTTTAAAAGCGGGTGAAGTAGTTACCCAAGCCATTATTGACAAAGCTATGGCCGCTGCCAAGGCAGCTCCATCAATGTCTGGCCTAGATTTGGCCAAAGTTGTAACGGTAGACAAACCATACGATTGGACGCAAACCGAATGGCAACTGTTTGGCGCTGACGGCAAGCCTGGCTACGACCAGCAAACCGCTGCTAAGTTCCATGTGGTTGCTTTTGACTTCGGTGTGAAGTTCAACATCTTGCGTATGTTGGCCCAGCGCGGCTGCAAAGTCACTGTGGTGCCTGCGCAAACCAGCGCTAAAGACGTGTTGGCACTCAAACCCAACGGCGTGTTTCTGTCCAACGGCCCCGGTGACCCAGAGCCTTGCGACTACGCTATAGCCGCCACCCGCGAGATCATCGAGGCAGGCGTGCCCACTTTCGGCATCTGCCTAGGCCACCAAATCATGGCGCTTGCATCAGGTGCTAAAACTTTCAAAATGAAGTTCGGCCACCACGGGGCGAACCACCCGGTCAAAGACCTAGACAACGGCCGCGTCAGCATCACCAGCCAGAACCATGGTTTTGCGGTGGACGAAAAAACGCTGCCCGCAAACTTGCGCGCCACCCACACCAGCCTGTTTGACAACACGCTGCAAGGCCTGGCCCGCACGGACAAACCCGCGTTTTGCTTCCAAGGCCATCCTGAAGCATCGCCAGGCCCGCACGACATCAGCTATCTTTTTGATCGCTTCATCCACTTGATGGAGGCGAGCAAATGAGCCCCCACGTTCACGGCTTCGCCGTTTCTCTGCCCCCCGAGGGGGCTTTCGCTCCCTTGGAGCTGTCCTTCGGGAGCGCACATGCCTAAACGCACAGACATTAAAAGTATTCTCATCATCGGCGCAGGCCCAATCATTATTGGTCAGGCTTGCGAGTTTGACTACTCTGGCGTGCAGGCCTGCAAGGCGCTGCGCGAGGAGGGCTACAGGGTTATTTTGATCAACAGCAACCCCGCCACGATCATGACCGACCCGGCGACGGCGGACGTGACTTACATCGAGCCGATCACTTGGCAAACCGTTGAAAAAATCATTGCCAAAGAAAAGCCAGACGCGATTTTGCCGACTATGGGTGGGCAGACGGCCCTGAACTGCGCACTCGATTTGTGGCATCACGGCGTGCTGGACAAATACATGGGTGCAGCTACCGGCAAGCCAGTCGAGCTAATCGGCGCTACCCCTGAGGCGATCGACAAGGCCGAAGACCGTTTGAAGTTCAAAGACGCGATGACCAAGATTGGCTTGGGCTCGGCGCGCTCGGGTATCGCACACAGCATGGACGAGGCATGGACTGTGCAAAAAACCTTGGGTTTCCCCACGGTCATTCGCCCCAGCTTTACCTTGGGCGGCACAGGTGGCGGCATTGCTTATAACGCCGAAGAGTTTGAGACCATCTGCAAACGTGGCCTAGAAGCCTCGCCTACCAACGAGCTGCTGATTGAAGAATCACTGCTGGGTTGGAAAGAGTACGAGATGGAAGTGGTGCGCGACAAGGCGGACAACTGCATCATTATTTGCTCCATTGAAAACCTCGACCCGATGGGCGTGCATACCGGCGACTCGATCACTGTGGCGCCCGCGCAGACCCTCACCGACAAGGAATACCAAATCTTACGTAACGCATCGCTGGCTGTGTTGCGCGAGATTGGCGTGGACACGGGCGGGTCGAACGTGCAGTTCTCCATTAATCCGCAAGACGGCCGCATGGTCGTGATTGAGATGAACCCGCGTGTGTCACGTTCGTCTGCGCTCGCATCTAAAGCCACAGGTTTCCCGATCGCCAAAGTGGCTGCCAAACTAGCCTGCGGCTACACGCTGGACGAGCTGCGCAACGAGATTACAGGTGGTGCTACGCCTGCTAGTTTCGAACCGAGCATCGACTACGTTGTCACTAAGATTCCGCGTTTTGCGTTTGAAAAATTCAAAGACGCCGACGACCGCCTGACCACGCAGATGAAGAGCGTGGGCGAGGTGATGGCCATGGGGCGCACATTCCAAGAGTCCTTCCAAAAAGCCCTGCGTGGCTTAGAGGTGGGCGTGGACGGCATGAACGAGAAAACCCAAGACCGCGAAGTGTTAGAAAAAGAACTGGGTTCACCCGGCCCTGAGCGTATTTGGTATGTGGGCGATGCTTTCGCTCAAGGTATGAGTGTGGACGAAGTGTTTGCGCTGACCAAAATTGACCCGTGGTTCCTCGTGCAAATCGAAGAGATTGTGAAGATTGAGCTGGAGCTGGAAAAGACCACGCTGGACGCGCTGTCTAAAGACGAGTTGCTTAAGTTAAAGCAAAAAGGTTTTTCTGACCGCCGCTTGGCGCGCCAGCTTAAAACAACGGACAAAGTGATCCGTGACAAGCGCCGTGCAATGGGCGTGCGCCCTGTTTACAAGCGTGTTGACACTTGCGCTGCTGAGTTTGCTACTAATACGGCCTACATGTACAGCACCTACGAAGGATTTGTCACCGGACCATTTGGCCTTGGCCAAAGCGCTGCTGAATGCGAAGCCGAGCCAACCACGAATAAAAAGATCATGGTACTTGGCGGCGGCCCTAACCGTATCGGCCAAGGCATTGAGTTTGACTACTGCTGCGTACACGCAGCGCTGGCGATGCGCGAAGACGGCTACGAGACCATCATGGTTAATTGCAACCCTGAGACGGTGTCTACCGACTACGACACCTCTGACCGTTTGTACTTTGAGCCGCTGACGCTAGAAGACGTGCTGGAAATCGTCGACAAAGAAAAGCCCCTGGGCGTGATCGTTCAATACGGCGGGCAAACGCCACTCAAGCTTGCGCTTGACTTAGAGGCCAACGGCGTCCCCATCATCGGCACTTCTCCCGACATGATCGACGCAGCCGAAGACCGTGAGCGCTTTTCTGCATTGCTGCACCAACTCGGCTTGAAGCAGCCGCCCAACGCCACTGCACGTACCGAGCCTGAAGCATTAGAAAAAGCCTTGAGCCTGGGCTACCCACTCGTTGTACGCCCCAGCTACGTGCTGGGAGGCCGCGCCATGGAGATCGTGCATGAGCAGCGCGACCTGGAGCGCTACATGCGCGAGGCCGTCAAGGTCTCGCATGATTCGCCTGTTTTGTTAGACCGATTCCTGAACGACGCTATTGAATGCGATGTCGACTGCCTGCGCGACCCCGAAGGCAAGACTTTTATTGGCGGCGTGATGGAGCATATCGAGCAAGCGGGCGTGCACAGCGGCGACTCTGCCTGCTCGTTGCCACCGTACTCACTAAGCAAAGAGACCGTAGACGAGCTCAAGCGCCAGTCTGCAGCGATGGCTGGTGCCTTGAATGTGGTTGGCCTGATGAACGTGCAGTTCGCCATCCAGCATAAAGATGGCCAAGATGTGATCTATGTGCTTGAAGTCAATCCACGTGCAAGCCGTACTGTGCCCTACGTGTCCAAAGCCACTGGTATTCAGTTGGCCAAGGTCGCAGCGCGTTGCATGGCAGGCCAAACGCTGGCATCCCAAGGCATTATCAAAGAAGTCACGCCGCCGTATTTCAGTGTGAAAGAGGCTGTGTTCCCGTTCGTCAAATTCCCCGGTGTAGATACCATTCTCGGCCCCGAGATGAAGTCAACCGGTGAGGTCATGGGCGTGGCCAAGACGTTTGGCGAGGCGTTTGTCAAATCGCAACTGGGAGCAGGCACCAAGCTGCCTAGGTCGGGCAAAGTTTTCTTGACCGTGAAGAATAATGACAAAGCGCGTGCAGTCGATGTGGCCAAAGCCTTGGTTGCACTCAACTTTGAGCTACTGGCCACCAAGGGCACAGCTGCTGCATTTGAAGCAGCGGGCCTCAAAGTGCAGGTGGTCAACAAAGTGACCGAAGGCCGTCCGCATGTGGTTGACATGATTAAGAATAACGAAATCGTGATGGTGGTTAATACGGTGGAAGAGCGCCGTAACGCGATTGCCGACAGCCGCGCGATTCGCACCTCCAGCCTGCTGGCACGTGTGACTACATTTACCACCATTGCAGGTGCCGAGGCTGCTGTAGAAGGCATGAAATATGTCGATAACCTAGGCGTGATCAGTGTGCAAGAAATGCATGCGGCTCTTGCCTGAGCACCCATCGCGCTTTATCGCCTTCATCTCCTTTAATTTGCCTCACTACAAACACTTGCAGCAGCTTTGTAGCTTGGTTTAAAATCCGCACTAACAAACCGCTGATCATTGTGATCAGCGGTTTCCTTTTTACAGACACAGAATATGGCCACTATCCCAATTACCAAGCGCGGCTGCGAGAAGCTCAAAGCCGAATTGCACAAGCTCAAAACCGTAGAACGCCCTTGGGTGATTAACGCTATTTCTGAGGCGCGGGCCCAAGGCGACTTGAGTGAAAACGCCGAATATGAGGCTGCCAAAGACCGCCAAGGCTTTATCGAAGGCCGTATTCAAGAGGTGGAAGGCAAGCTGTCTGCAGCGCAGATTATTGACCCCACAGAGCTAGAGCAGTCGGGCCGCGTGGTGTTTGGTGCGACTGTGGAGCTGCAAGACGAGGACACCGGCGTGAAGGTGAAATATCAAATCGTCGGTGAGGACGAGGCAGACTTGAAGTTGGGTTTTATCAATATCTCCAGCCCGATAGCCCGCGCTTTGATCGGCAAAGAAGAGGGCGACTCTGCAACTGTGCAGGCGCCCGGCGGTGAAAAGCACTATGAGATCATCGCAGTTCAGTACATTTAGGTGAGTTTTTTGGCATTTTTCCGACGTGGAATATAGATAGTTTGCTATCTATTTTATAGTAAATATTCCCTTTTTTGGGCAAGCAAGCTGCAGAATTACGTATGGCATGCAAGCGTACTCTGCGTGTCGCGAATTGTCATACTTTGGGCATTTGTGTTGAAAATGGCATGATTTAAGAGCTAGATGACAGCTTTTAACAACACAGGTGTCAGCTTGCTAGAGGCTACACATCCTTACAATAGGGTATGGCCCTGCAGTCTGCGCACCTAAGTTTTACCATCAATCTATGGCGCATAGGGCATTGGGTGGCGTGGTGCTTGGTTAGCGTATTGGCGTGTTTGCCGCAGCTAGCCAGTGCACAGGTAGCTCACTTGGCTGCGCCACAAGTAAGCACGCTACTGCCTACGGTCGTTAATGCGTTTCATTTGCCGCCCACACAAGCACCAGACCCCGAGACGATATGGTCTGCCAATCAGGTAGTCACCCAGGCTGCCAACCCACAAGGCCGCTGGAATGTGTCTTCAAAATACGCCACTGCTGCTAAATTTACACTGACCACGCAATCTGAGCATATTTTCAGTGTCGAGGTGCCCTTGGTTCGGATGGATAAAGTGCAGCTGTTTTGGCGCACACCAGGCCATGCTTGGCGCCAAGCGGAAGCGGGTGACACGGTTCCGCTGTCGCGCTGGCCTATCGTGGGCCAGTTTGCGACCTTTGTGCTGCATTTTGATGCAACACCAGGCACGATGGATGTGCTGCTGGTCATGCAAAACACCGGTACTGGCGCTACAACTGTTTATTTGAATTCAGACCGCGAATCGCGCGAGCGCAGGCTGCTACAGGCCAACGCGGCCGGGCTGCTGATAGGCGCAAGCGCCATGGTGTTGGTGATTAACCTGTTGTTGTTTGGGCTGTATCGCAGCAAAGCAACGCTGTATTTGCTAATTTATTGCGCTGCAGTGACAGCGGGTATCGCCATCTTGAGTGGTTACGCCGCCATTTGGTTTACACCTGAATGGCCAAGGCTTAATGACAGCGCCAAGCCTTTGATTGCCTCGCTGATATCGGCCACGATGCTGCTGGCCTCGCTAGCAGCGCTGGATCGCAATGTGGTGAGTGCATGGGCGAATCGTTTAGGCGCAGCGCTGTTCGCATTGATACTGCTCTATGGCTTGGTGCAGGCCATATGGTTGCCCCCTAGTTGGCGTTTAGTGGGTGGTTCGGTGGGCGCTGGTCTGGCAGTGCTGACGGTTATCGCTGTCAGCCTCGTCAGTTGGCGCCGTGGTGACCGTTATGCACATTGGGTGATTGTGGCAGCATTGCTATTTACTGGCTCGGCGGTGGTGGTGTCGATGGGCTATGTCCAAATGGCTGGGCAGGACGGTTTTTCTCTGGCCATGGCATTTTTGTTGATCAGCAGTAACTTGGTGTTGCGCCATGTGCTGATCCTGCGCGAGCGCTTTGGCCGCGCGGTGCTCGGGCGCGCCGAAATCAATCGCTACCGTGATCCGTTAACAGCGTTGCTGTCTTACGAAGGATTCGAGCGCGCGGTAGAAAACTTGGCGGTACGCCAGCACTCAGGCGGGGGCATAGCGAAGATGCTGTACTTTAGCTTGACGGAGTTGAACAGTTTTAAAAACGAAGATGGTTATGTGGTGTGGCAGCGCGACTTGGTGCGATTTGCAGCCGTGTTGCAAAAAGCCTTGGGCGAAGGCTGGCATATTGCCCGCTTGAGCAACAGCAAGTTCGGCGCGGTGCGGCTAGATGACCATCAAAAGGCGAGCAGTGGGCCTTTGCTCACGCTGGTGCTCAGCAGCTGCGTTCGCATGATCGACACCTACGGATGGGTGGACAGGGTGGACTTGCGCATGGCTGCAGTCGTCATGCCGTTGACGGGTCGCGGGCTCAAAGACAGCTTGGACTTGCCCCGTTTCCACGGACAGTTTAGAGATTCTTGACCTCTTGGGTATTTTCCACCACATTGACGTTGGGGTCGTGATAGTTTGAATGCACAGGTGCAGGGTTATTCACGGGGCTTGCCTGTGGACAAGCCGAC
>JANPDG010000117.1:0-27461 GCA_031431335.1 Polaromonas sp.
ATGCTTACGTGGCTGCGGGCAGTTTGGATGTGCGCTACGCACAAGAGCTCAACCCTCCCTTGTGGGAGCTGGGCCATGTAGGCTGGTACCAAGAGCTGTGGATTGGCCGCAACCTCCAGCGCAACCTGGGCATACGCTATAACCATTCTGTTGCGCGCAATCCTTCGCTTTTGGCGTCTTCTGACAGTTGGTACGACTCATCTTGCGTGGCGCATGCCAGCCGTTGGCATTTGCCGTTGTTGGGCCCGGACGCCTGCAAGGCCTATTTGGCCGCTACATTGGAGCAAACCTTGGCACTTCTGGCCGTGGCAGGCAAAAACGACGATGCACTGTATTTTTATCGGTTGGTGCTGTTTCACGAGGCCATGCACCTAGAGGCCGCTGTCTACATGGGGCAAGCCGTGGGCGTTGATCTGGGGCATTTAAATAATTTATACACTGCTAAAATAATAGCAAACTATCCAATATCCACGTCGGAAAAGTGCTCAATTTTCTTCCAAAATACACCATGGACACTTGGCAGCGCCTCTGCAAGCGGTTTTGCCTTTGACAATGAGTTGGGCACACATACTGTGGATGTGGCGGCATATAGCATTGACGCGCAGAGCGTGCGCTGGCGCGAGTATTTGGGCTATGTGCTCAAAACATGCTGCGCGCTGCCGCGCTATGTGCGCGAGACACCAGGCGGCTACGAGCAGCAGGTGTGGGGCCAATGGCAGGTGATTGACCTGGACCAAGCCGCCGTGCACATCAGTTATGCCGAGGCGCTGGCCTACTGTGCCCATACAGGCCGCAGGCTGCCCACCGAGGCCGAGTGGGAATGCGCCGCTTTGATGCAGCCCGAGCAATTCGCATGGGGCGACGTGTGGGAATGGACGGCGAGTACCTTTGCGCCTTTCCCCGGCTTTGTAGTGCACCCGTATCTTGATTATTCACAGCCATGGTTTCACACCCGCCCGGTGTTGCGCGGAGCCTGTGCAGCAACACAGCCCTGTATGCGGTCTGCCAAATACCGCAATTACTTTATGCCGCAGCGCACGGATATTTATAGCGGCTTTCGCACCTGCAGTTTATAAATTTTGCTTGATCTGCAAATTCAGCAGAGAAAATTGCTCGGATATTATTTTGAAACCATGGGGAGTCACGTTTAAAAACGATACTTCAGCCCATTGCACTCAGTGTGATTGCACAATCACTAACAGGGATATAGGCCAATGGCTAAAGCGCTCATCAACCCCGCCACAGGCCAAACCCCGCGCTGGAAAATGGCGTTAGACGTAGAGCGCTGCATCGGCTGCCATGCCTGTTCGGTAGCCTGCAAGGTTGAAAACAAAGTGCCACTGGGCCGTTTTCGCACCAAGGTGTACTACCTTGACCAAGGCAAGTTTCCCAAAGTTACCCGTAACTTTTTGCCCACGCTATGCATGCAGTGTGAAGACACGCCGTGCCTCAAGGCCTGCGATAACCAAGCCATTGAACGCGGCGCAGACGGCATCGTGCGTGTGATACCCGACAAATGCGACCACCTAGGCTCTTGCGAGGCGGCCTGCCCCTACGGAGCTATTGGCTGCGACGACAACGACGTGGCCGACAAGTGTGACTTTTGCTCACACCGGCTGGACGAAAACATGGAGCCTGCGTGTGTCGAGACATGCCCTGCAGATGTGTTTTTCTTTGGCGATGCCAACGACCCGGCTTCACCGTACAGCAAATTCATGGTCAAGAACAAAGGCCTCACCAGTGTGCTCAAGCCTGAAGAAAAAACAATTCCGTCGGTAGATTACAAGGGCCATAACAAAGCCATGGAATCCAAAATCCCCAAAGGTAAAGTGCACGATCCGTACTCTTATGAAATTGAAACCTGGACATCGCTAGAAAGCACCTTTCCCAAACGCAAGCGCGTGCTTTGGGCCAAACCTGCTAACGCGACTGGCACCAAAGTGGTTGATAAAACTTAAAAGGAGCTGCACATGACTGTTCAAAGACGAGAAGCCATCAAACGCGGTTTTGCTGCACTGTCCACGTTGGCACTGGGCGAGATGATTTTGCTGGCACCCGAAGATGCCAATGCCCAGCTGTTCAAACCCAAAAACCGCAAGCTGTACGGTAAACGCAAGTCTGAGCGCCGCGTATCAGGCAAAGGCCGTTTGAAAAACGACTACAGCAAAGCTGTGATTAAAAAAGGCGTGTGCCTAAACTGCTCTACTGTGTGTGGTATTCAAGGCTATGTAATTGATGGCAAGCTGGTGAAAGTATCTGGCAACCCGCTAGACCCTAACAACGGCAAGAGTTTGTGCGCTAAAGGCCAAAGCGGTCCCACAATCAATGACTATGCCGACCGATTGCAGTTTCCGCTCAAGCGTGTGGGCAAGCGCGGCGAAGGCAAGTGGCAGCGCATTACTTGGGACGAGGCCTATACCGAAATTGCCTCGCGCATTCGCAAAGCCATGGACGAAGGCAAACCCGAAGAAGTGGCCATTCAAATTGGCCGCTCGCGCATAGCCGAGGAGATGACGCGGTTTTTAAACGCCATCGGTTCGCCTAGCCTGTTTAACCATCGCTCACTATGCAGCAGCAACAAACGCGCGGCCAACTACGCGTCTCTTGGCGAAACCGATTGGGAATCGCCTGATTTTGAGCGCAGCAAATACATTTTAAATTTCGGCGCTAACTTTTATGAAGCCCACCAAGGCGCTATTCATGCGGCCAAGCGCATCATCAAAGGACGCTTTGACAACGGAGCTAAGCTGGTAACTTTTGATGTGCGCTTAAGCAACACAGCAGGGCGTTCAGACGAATGGATACCGCTGAACCCCGGCAGTGATGGTGCAATGGCGCTGGCCATGGGCAACGTCATCATGCAAGCCAATTTGCATGATGCCAAATGGCTGGACACTTGGAGCAACATAAAAGCCGAGGAGCTTAAAACATGGATCAGTCGCTACACCGCTGAATGGGCTGAGGGCGTTACTGGAATTGCAGCTGCTGATATCAAACGCATAGCACTCGAGTTTGCCAAGGCCGCGCCGCATGCAGTGGCCTTTACCAACCGAGGCTCGGGCGCGCATTACAACGGTTTTAACAACGACCGCGCAGTTATTATGCTTAACGCGATCGTGGGCAGTATAGGAAAAGTGGGCGGCTACTGCTACACCACCGAGCCTACGCGCGTGCCGCCTGCGGTGTTTCCGCAGCCTATGCCGCGCCCGCCTGCGCCCACAGCCAAGAGTTTGATTGAAAACCCACCTGAATGGCCACTGGCCAACAAGTGGCAGCGAATGAAGGTGGGCCAAATTGTCTACAAATACATTCAAGAAGGGCGCGGCAAAATTCAGGTGTATTTAAGCTACACGGTGGCCGCACCGCTCACCTGGCCTGAGGGCCGCAGCCTGGTGGTAGATGTGCTGAAAGACGAAAAACTGATTCCTTTTCATGCCTGCTCTGATGTGGTGTACAGCGAGCAAGCGCACTACGCCGACATGATCTTGCCTGATGCCAGCTACATGGAGCGCTGGGGTTTTGATGTGCGCAACAATATGGAGCTGCGCGACTACGTGACCCTGCGTCAGCCGATGGTGCAGCCACCGGGCGAGTGTGTGAGCTTTGTGGACTCGATGATCGAGATCGCCAAGCGCGTTGGCCCCAAAACCGCGCAATACTTCCAGTTTAAAGACCATGAAGATTGGCTTAAACAACGCAGCAAGGGGCTCACTGCCCGTGTAGGAGAGGATGGCTGGGGCTACATGGTGAAAAATGGCGTGTGGCAAGACATGAGCAAGCCCAAATACTACGATCTGTACAACTGGGATGTATCAGCTTCTGACTTGGAGGGGACGCGTGTCGACACCGCTACCCAAATCATTTATAAAAAAGCAGCCAACGGCACGGAAAGCAAAGTGGGGCTGATGGTAGACGGCAAAGCACGGCGCGGTTTCTTAACGCCTGACCGCAAGTTTTCTATCTACCACGAGGACATTGAAGCTGCTGGCAAGCAAGTGGATTTTAAAGACAACGGCATGCCTGAGTTTTTCCCTGTAGAGAGCTTTGTCAAGATGAAGCCTAATCAGCTGCACTTAGTCACTTTCAAGTGGAACGTGCACACCCAAGGCCGCACGGCCAGCCAAAAGTATCTGAGCGAGATCGTGCACCACAACCCAATGTGGATTAACACCGAAACAGCCCGACAGTACGGCATTAAAACCGGTGACTTGGTGGAGCTGTCAACTTTCCGTCCCTATGGCCACGACATGAAAAACGGTGGTGACTTTATTGGCAATGCTGTGATTACTGCCTATGTGACCGAGGGGATTCACCCGCGTGTGCTGGCTGTTAGTAATTCATTAGGCAACCTGTGGCATGGACGCGCAGCCACTGCCAGCAATGCAGTATCGAACACGCCCACAGTTGGGTTAGAACAAAGCAACCTGATGGCCGACCAAGACTTGGACGAAGACATTTGGTGGGACCCGCGCAACGGTGGTGTGGGAGCGGGTTACAACATCAACGCTATTTTGCCCATCCAAAGCGCGCCTTTGGTAGGCATGCAGGGGTGGTACGACACGGTGTGCTCAATCAAGGCGCTTTAATTGCCAGCCCAGAATACTGCAAAATAGTTGCGCTCATCTGTCCAAGCTTGTGTGCTTGCAAAGCCCGCAGAAGTAAGTAGTGCAGAAAACTTATCTACAGTCCACTTGTAGGAGTTTTCAGTGTGGATGCATTCAGCTTGGGCAAATGCGCGCTGGTGGGGCTGGTTGTTCAACAGCCATTGCACGGTGGTTGCGTGCTTGGCTTGTAGGTGCATTTCTATGCGCGATAACTCGGTGTTAAAAAACGCTACATGCTGCCAGTCGCGCACATCAAAATTGCTGCCAAGCAGTGAGTTGATGTGGCGCAACATATTGAGGTTAAAGGCACTTGTTACGCCCAGTGCGTCATCATAAGCGGGCTCTAGTACGTCAATGGCTTTGACCAAATCTACGCCAATTAACAATCCACCGCCCGCTTGGCCTTGGGCGCACAGTCGCTGTACGCGCTGCAACAAGGCCAAGGCTTCATCAGGGGCAAAGTTACCGATGCTAGAGCCTGGATAAAACGCAACTATTGGGCGCTGTTGCGCTTGGGTTAATAAATCCGCTGGAAGAGCCAGTGTGCTGGAGAAATCCATGCCCACACCAGCCATATGCATCCTGGGGTGCTGTTCGCTTAACCCTGTCAGCACACCACGCAGGTAGTGGGCTGAAATATCGATGGCGATGTATTGGCTGGGTTTTAGTGCGCTGAACAAACTTGCAGCTTTAGCGCAGCTACCTGCGCCTAAATCAACCATACATGCATCAGGCGGCAATGTGCGCGCCAGGGTGTCGCGCTGGGCGGTAAAAATAGCCGCTTCGGTGCGTGTGGGGTAGTACTCGGGCAGTTCAGTAATCGCGTCAAACAAGCGCGACCCGAGGGCATCATAGAGGTATTTAGGGGAGGTGTGGGCCTGCGCTGCCAGCAAGCCCTCGCTAAGTTCGGCCCGTATGCTGCTGGGGTCAGCGGCGTACAGGTCATAAAAACGTAATGCAGGCATGTCTGTGAATATGAATTTGGTTGTAAGAAACTGGCTGTGCAGCAAGACTTATCTATGGTCTATCAGATGCCGTGCAATCTTACACGGGGCGAGCTCATGGTCACTTTTGCGCCAGAAGCGAGAAAGTACAAATTCTGAGAAAATATGATTCTGTCCCATTGAAGGGACTTTTTTATGGAGTGTGCAATGCGTCGTTTAGTTTTGAAATCTGTTTTAGCCATCACCGTTTTGTCTGCCGCTAGTGCGGCTATGGCCCAACAAGCCTTTCGTGTAACTACCATTCCCGAGGAAGCCGCCACTGAGCAAGTGCGCAAGTTCGGCCCTATAGTCAAATACCTTGAAGCTAAGCTGGGCCAAAAGGTAGAGTTTGTTCCTGTGAGCGACTACCCGGCTGCAGTAGAAGCACTGGTGAACAAACAAGTAGAAATGGTGTGGTTTGGCGGCTTTACCCATGTGCAAGCCAATGTGCGCTCGGGCGGCAAGATCATCCCTATTGCGCAGCGCGAAGAAGACACCAAGTTCCAGTCGGTTTTTATCACCAAGCCAGACTCAGGCATCAAAACTCTGAACGATCTCAAAGGCAAACAAGTCAGCTTCGGCTCGCAGTCTTCTACCTCAGGCCACCTGATGCCGCGCAGCTATTTGCTGCAAGCTGCGATTGACCCAGACAAAGACTTTAAGCGTGTGGCTTATTCAGGCGCACATGATGCGACGATTGCCTCGGTGGTCAGCGGCAAGGTAGACGCTGCAGCGCTAGACATTACCGTGTGGAACAAGTTTGTCAAAGAAGGCAAAGTGACGGATAAAGACGCCGTCGTGTTCTACACCACACCAGGCTACTTTAACTATAACTGGTCTGTACACGCCGACATGCCCGCCGCGCAGCGCGAGCGCGTGACCAAGGCGCTGCTCGACCTGGACCCGAAAACGCCAGAAGGCAAAGAGATCTTGGAGCTCAACCGTGCGACGCGCTATATTGCGACCAAGCCTGAGAATTACAAAGGTATTGAAACTGCAGCACGCAGTGCTGGCTTGCTCAAATAGATAAGGGCTTCGGCCACCCGCTATTGCCCCAATAGCGGGTGGCAAGCAGGGTATTTGGCTAAGAATAATTTAACTACAAAGCCTATGGACATCACGCTCAATAACGCCAGCGCCAGGCATCCTGCCGCGCCAGCGTCTGCATTGCCGGCTATGCGCGGCATCAACCTGCACGTGGCCAGCGGTGAGCATGTGGCGGTGATTGGCCCTTCGGGCGCAGGCAAAACTACGCTCCTGCACACAATGGCTTGTGCGCTACGGCCTGCCGCAGGGAGCTTGGAGTTAGGCGGTCGTGCGCCTTGGGCATTGTCAGCGGCCGAACTGCAGGTGCTGCGCGGCCGGCTTTTTTTGGCACCGCAAGTACCGCCTTTGCCACCGCGCCAGCGGGTGATCACGGCGGTGCTCGCAGGGTGTTTGCCGCAGCAGTCGCTCATTGCCAGCCTGCGCAGCTTGTTTTACCCCACTAATATTCCGTTAGCAGACGCTGCCCTGGCACGCTTTGACCTGAGTGAAAAACTATTTGAACGTGTCGACCGCCTGTCGGGTGGTGAGCGCCAGCGGGTAGGATTGGCGCGTGCATTAGCAAGCAGTGCCAAGCTGCTTTTGGTCGATGAGCCGCTGAGCGCGCTTGACCCTACCCGCGCAGTGCAAGCGGTCACTACGCTCACCCAGGTTGCGCGCGAGAAGGGTGCAACCTTAGTGGCTACATTGCACCATGTCGAGATGGCGCTTGCGCACTTTCCGCGCATCATTGGCATGCGCAGCGGCGAGGTGGCTTTTGATTTGCCAGCGGCGCAAGTGACGCCGCAGTTGCTGCAAGAGCTGTATGCACAGCATCTGCATGAGCTAACAGGCCCTGCGCCCGACGCAGTAGACATACCTGCCGCACCCGCCCTGCCGGCAGTGATGCACTGCCGATAAGCAGCATGGCCCATGTGATGACTGCCAACGCTGCACCTATGCCCGCGCTGCGAGACCCCGCATGGACTGGCCGCGTATTTTGGCTGGTGGCATGCTTGGTGTTGCTGTGGCCCATGCTGGTGCTAACCGAGTTCAAGCCCTGGGTGCTGTTTGAGCCGGGCAGCTTAAAGCCAACGCTTAAATTTATTGCTGATTTCTTTCCGCCCAAAATGGAAGGAGAGTTCTTGTTGTTGGTAGCCAAAGAGACCTGGCGTACGGTGGCTATTGCTACAGCGGGCATTGCGCTGGCCTTGGTACTGGCGGTGCCGTTGGCGCTATTGTCGGTGCGGGTTTTGTCGGTGTCTGCGTTGGCTGGGCGCATGGACGCGCTGCCCAGTGTGCTGCGCACGGCCACCCGCTGGGTAATGATATTGCTGCGCTCTGTGCCAGAGCTGATTTGGGCCTTGGTGTTTGTGCGCGTTGTGGGTTTAGGGCCTACGGCTGGGGTGATTGCCATTGCCTTGACCTACGGTGGAATGCTGGGCAAAGTGTATGCAGAGATTTTGGAAAGCGGTGAAGGCCATGCCACGCAAAACCTGCTGCGCAATGGCAGCAGCCGCATGCAGGCGTTTTTCTACGCGCTGCTGCCGCAAAATGCAGCCGAGCTCACCAGCTACACCGTCTACCGCTGGGAGTGTGCTATTCGTTCGTCTGCGGTGCTGGGCTTTGTGGGTGCAGGCGGTTTAGGCCAGCAGATGGACGCGTCGATGAAGATGTTCAATGGCTCTGAAGTGGCCACCATGCTGATCGTCTTTATGGCGCTGGTGTGGTTGGCAGACAAAGCCAGCGCATGGCTGCGCAAAGAGCTGGGGTAGATATGCAGCCCATCTCAAACAGTGTCCACAAGAGCACGGCGCCCCAGCCAGCAGCCAATGAACGGTTTCGCTTGCCGCCGCCCATGTTTGATGCGCGTTGCAAAGCCTGTTGGTTTGTTTTCGGACTGATCTGTTTAACGGTGGCCAGCTTTTGGACGCTGGAGCTCAAGTGGGCGCAGTTTTTCAGCTTAGACGCGATGCGCAAAATGGTCAAGTTCATCGGTGAACTACTGGTGCCTGAGACCAGCAGCAAATTTTTAGCCAAGCTGGGCTGGGCGACGCTAGAGACCTTGGCCATGAGTGCGCTGGGCACATTGATTGCAGCCGTGCTCGGGCTTGCACTGGCTTTGCCTGCCAGCAAAATGTATGCAGACGACCGCGCGCGCTGGCGCGGACTGACGCGCTGGGTGCTCAACGCGCTGCGCAGTATTCCTGAGCTGGTGTGGGCATCGTTGCTGCTGATCAGCGCAGGGTTAGGGCCGTTTGCAGGCACCTTGGCGCTGGCGCTGCACACATCAGGTGTCTTGGGCCGCTTGTTTGCCGAGAGCCTAGAGAACGCACCCAGTGGCCCTGCTGCCGCGCTGCGCACCCACGGCGTGCCCCAAGGCCGCGTGTTTTGGTACGCCACATTTCCGCAGGTGCTGCCGCAGCTTTTGAGCTACACACTGTACCGCTGGGAAAACAACATCCGCGCCGCCGGCGTGCTGGGTGTGGTGGGCGCAGGCGGTTTAGGCCAGATGCTGGCTTTTCATATGGGCCTGTTCCAAATGCAAGAGACCAGCAGTATTTTGCTGGCCATGATCTTGCTGGTCGCTATGGTAGACGCTGCTAGTTACTGGTCGCGCCGGATGATGACGCGCTAAGCACTAGCGCATTTAACCTTAGCCTTGGTGCCAAACCACGGTTTTTCGTGCCTTAGCCCACTGCTCAAAATGGTCGCCGTAGTGCTTTTCCACCACATTGCGCTTGATCTTCAATGTAGGCGTAACAAAGCCAGACTCTACCGTCCACTGCTCAGGCACCACCGCGACAAAGTCTAGGCGCTCATGCGGGTCTAGGGTTGTGTTGACGACCTTCATGTGTGCATCGAGCTCTTCGGTAAATTCTTTGCGCAGAGCCGCATTCTTCAGTTCTTCCCATTGGCCAGCAGGCAGCATGGCCAATGCGAACGGCTGCGGAAACGCTACGCCTGATACCAAACAGGCTTCAATCTTGGTGAACGCACTCAGCTTGGTTTCAATCGGCGCAGGCGAAACGTATTTGCCCTTGCTGGTTTTGAACTGCTCTTTAGCGCGGCCGACGATTTTTAGGCGCTGTTGCTCGTCAAACACACCCAAGTCGCCTGTTTTAAGCCAACCGTCTGCCGTCATGGTCTCTGCCGTCTTCTCTGGCTCTTTAAAGTAGCACTGCATGTGCGCAGGGCCACGGGTGAGCACTTCGCCAGCGTCTGACAGTTTGACTTCGCAGCAGCTGGTGGCGTTGCCTACATAGCCAATGCGTGATTTGCCAGGCACAGATGCGGTAGCAAAGGCAAACTGCTCGGTCATGCCGTAGCCTTCTAGCAATTCGAGGCCCAGCTTGCGGTACCAAGTCATCACTTCGGGTGGCAGGGGTGCTGCACCTGTGCCTGCGACGCGCATCGAGTCCATGCCAAGTTGCTTCAAGATTTTCTTTTTGACAATACCCCCCAAAATGGGAATGGACAGCAAGCGGTCTAGCTTTTTAGGTGGCATTTTTTTGAAAATACCTTGCTGAAACTTTACCCACAGGCGCGGCACTGAGAAGAAGATGGTGGGTCGCGCGCGTTGCAGGTCGAACAAGAAGGTGTCTAAGCTCTCGGCGAAGAAAATATGCATGCCGTGGTAAATCATCTGGCCTTCGACCAAGCAACGCTCGGCCACGTGGGCCAGTGGCAGGTAGGACAGCATGCGATCAGCGGTGCTGGTTTGAATGTTGTCTGACAAAGCCAGCGCCGTGTGGGCAAACGACTCAAAGCCATGCACTGCGCCTTTAGGCATGCCCGTGGTGCCCGAGGTGTAGATGATGGTGGCTATTGCGTTGCCTGCAAAGGTGGGGCTGTCCTTCATCGGCTGGTTGGTTTTGACGATTTGCTCCCAAGCGGTGTAGCCTGGCGTGCCATCTTTGGCATCACACAGCGGAGTGATGATGCAGGGCATGCCCTCGGGGATACCAGGCTGCATTGATTTCCAGTCGTCCAGCTTGCCCACAAAGCACAGCTTAGTGTCTGAGTGCGCCATGATCTGGCGCACGGTCTCGGCCACCAGGTTAGGGTAGATCGGCACGCTTACATAGCCTGCCATCCAAATAGCCAAGTCGGCCATGAGCCACCAAGAGGTGTTTTTGCTCATGATGGCAATACGCGCGCCCTCACCGTAGTTTTGCGCCTTGAGGTAAGTGGCCATGCGGCGTGTTTCATCCATGGCTTGTGCCCAGGTCCAGTCGCGCACCACGCCACCGCCCATGGGCTGGGTGAACAATATCTCGTTGGCACGGGCTTTTTCCCAGTGGTAGGCGCGCTGCAACGGAAGATCGGCGGCTTTGAGGGTGGCAAACGTCATGTAGGACTCCTAGGATTGTTTTAAAAACTGCGCAATTCATCCTCGAATAGCGCGATTTACTACGTTAGCTTATCTCGGCGGGTTTGTATCTCATTGTTGTCCCTAATGGCAGCTGCGCGCGCAGTCCTTTGCTGTCATTTTGAAAGCGTACTTTTGGGTATAAAAAACCTATTTTTCCGACGTGAATACTAAATAGTTTGCTATATAAATAATAGCAAGTAGTATCATGTCAATTAGAGGCAACTGCCCAAAAAAGAAAAGCCCGTTGATATTCAAATCAACGGGCTTGGCATGAAAAGTACTTAAATTTAGCGCTTGGCTACCGGCTGTACATCACGCTTGACCGAGCCGGTGAACAACTGGCGCGGGCGACCGATCTTGTATTCTGGGTCGCCGATCATTTCGTTCAATTGCGCAATCCAGCCCACGGTGCGCGCGAGCGCGAAGATGGCTGTGAACATGCTGACCGGGATGCCAATGGCGCGCTGCACGATGCCTGAGTAAAAGTCGACGTTCGGGTAGAGCTTGCGCTGCACAAAATAGTCGTCTTCCAGAGCGATACGCTCGAGTTCTTTGGCCAGTTTGAATAGCGGATCGTTTTCTAGGCCCAGTTCTTTGAGCACTTCGTGGCAGGTCTCTTGCATCAACTTAGCGCGCGGGTCGTAGTTTTTGTACACACGGTGGCCAAAACCCATCAGCTTGACGCCGGAGTTTTTGTCTTTGACCTTCTCCATGAACTCGCCCACTTTGCTCACGCCGCCCATTTTTTGGATGTCTTCCAGCATGTTCAGGCAGGCTTCGTTAGCGCCGCCGTGCGATGGGCCCCACAGACATGCCACACCGGCTGCTATCGCTGCAAACGGGTTGGTGCCTGAGCTGCCGCACAAGCGCACGGTGGATGTAGAGGCGTTTTGCTCGTGGTCTGCGTGCAGAGTGAAGATGCGGTCCATCGCACGCTCGATCACGGGGTTAACCACATACTCTTCGCAGGGTGTGGCAAACATCATGTGCAAGAAGTTGCCAGCGTAGCTCAGGTCGTTTTTAGGGTAGATGTAAGGCTGACCTACGCTGTATTTGTAAGCCATAGACACCAAGGTTGGCATTTTGGCAATCAAACGGATGGCGGCAATATCGCGGTGCTCGGCATTGGTGATGTCTGTGCTGTCGTGGTAGAAAGCTGACAACGCGCCGACCAGGCCGGTCAAAATCGCCATCGGGTGTGCATCACGGCGAAAGCCGCGCAAAAAGAACTGCATCTGCTCGTTGACCATGGTGTGCATGGTGACGCGCTTGGTAAAGTCTTTCTTTTGCGTTGCGTTGGGCAGGTTTGCGTACAGCAGCAAATGGCAGGTTTCTAGAAAGTCGCAGTTGGTGGCCAGTTGCTCGATCGGGTAGCCACGGTACAAAAGCTCACCTTTGTCGCCGTCAATATAAGTGATGGCCGACTGGGTAGCCGCTGTGCTCATAAAGCCTGGGTCGTAGGTGAACATGCCAGTTTGCGCATACAGCTTGCGAATATCGACCACATCAGGGCCGATATTGCCTTGGTACACGGGCAGCTCAACGCTGGGGCTGCCGTCAGAGAACGACAGGGTGGCTTTGTTGTCGGAGAGTTTCATTGAAGGGCACCTTTACTTTTTTCGATTACTTATTTGACAATAACGTTGGGGCTTAGATTTTCTGCTTCAACATGCTCAAGATGCCCTGAATATCGACGGTATCGAATTCTGGTCTGACCTGCGCTAATGATTTGCGGTTCAAATGCAGATCTAACAAGTCATTGTCTGATAAATCCATTAGAGCATTCAAACTATTCGCGTGCCTGACGGTAAGCTGGCTTTCAAATTTGTTAAAAAATCGCTCAATAAACAAATCGTTTTCTAGCAAACCCCTGCGCGTGCGCCAGCGCAGCTTCGACAGCTCGCGCACGCCCAGCTTGGCATCCAAGCCGTAGGGCGCGTCGATGCTGGCTACGAGATTAGTCATGCGCATTGCGGAGGTTTCCCGCTGGGCCGCCCCAAGAGAAATTAGCCCCCCGGGGTGGCAGCGCTGCCTTTGCAAAGGGCTCAAGAGCGCACGTAGTGACAAGCGTGGGGGTCATTTGCTACACGGCGCGCAGCACCATCATCTCTTTGATCTTGCCAATCGCCTTGGTAGGGTTCAAGCCCTTAGGGCACACGTCCACACAGTTCATGATGGTGTGGCAGCGAAACAGGCGGTACGGGTCTTCTAGGTTGTCCAAGCGCTCGGCGGTGCCTTGGTCGCGGCTGTCGGCGATAAAGCGGTAGGCTTGCAACAGGCCTGCAGGGCCGACAAACTTGTCTGGGTTCCACCAAAAGCTGGGGCAGCTTGTGGAGCAGCTGGCGCACAAAATGCACTCGTACAAACCGTTTAACTCATCGCGCTCTTCAGGCGATTGCAAACGCTCTTTCTCGGGCGGGATGGTGTCGTTGATCAAGTACGGCTTGATCGAGTTGTACTGCTTGAAAAACTGCGTCATGTCGACGATTAAATCGCGAATGACAGGCAAGCCGGGCAAAGGCTTTAATGTAATATCACCCTTGAGGGTGCGCATATTGGTCAAGCAGGCCAAGCCGTTTTTACCGTTGATGTTCATCGCGTCTGAGCCGCATACGCCTTCGCGGCATGAGCGGCGAAAACTGATGGATGGCACTTGTTCTTTGAGCTTCATCAGTACGTCTAGCAACATGCGCTCTGTGCCGTCCAGCTCGATCTTGACGGTTTGCATATACGGCTTCGCATCGGTGTCAGGGTCGTAGCGGTAGATTTTGAAGGTGCGTGTTTCCATGGTGGTTCCTTAGAAGGTACGTGTCTTGAGGGGCACGGACTCAACCGTGAGAGGCTTCATCTGCACCGCTTTGTAGCTCAAACGGTTGCTTTCTTTGTACCAAAGGCTGTGCTTATGCCATTCTTTGTCATTGCGGCCATTCGGAAACTCTGGCGTATCTTCATAGTCGGCAACCGAGTGTGCGCCACGGCTTTCTTTACGGGCTGCGGCAGACACGATGGTGGCCTGGGCTGACTCGATCAAGTTTTCTACTTCGAGGGCTTCGATGCGCGCAGTGTTAAAAATCTTGGAGTTGTCTCTCAGGCCAATACTCTCAACACGCTTGCGCAGCTCTGCTATTTTGGCCACGCCTTCGTCCAGCGTGGCTTGTGTGCGGAACACGCCTGCGTACAGCTGCATAGCATCACGAATATCGTCGGCTACTTTTTGCGCATACTCGCCGTCGGTGGCGCTGTCTAGGCGCGCTAGGCGAGCGTTGGTGCGGTCAGCAGCGTTGGCGGGCAGCGGTTTGTGGGTTTTGGTCTTGCTGTGGTTATCCACAATATGGTTGCCCGCAGCGCGGCCAAACACCAAAAGGTCGAGCAATGAGTTGGTGCCCAAACGGTTGGCACCGTGCACGCTGACGCATGAGCATTCACCCACTGCGTACAAGCCGCCCACGATCGCGTTGTCTTGGCCGTTCTTTTGCGTCACCACTTGGCCATTGATGTTGGTCGGGATGCCGCCCATTTGGTAATGGATGGTGGGCACCACAGGAATCGGCTCTTTGGTGATGTCAACGTTGGCAAAATTGTGGCCAATCTCGTACACCGAGGGCAGGCGCTTGTGGATGGTGTCTGCGCCCAAGTGGTCCAGCTTGAGGTGAATGTAATCCTTTTTGGGGCCGCAGCCACGGCCTTCTTTAATCTCTTGGTCCATGCAGCGCGATACAAAGTCGCGTGGTGCCAAGTCTTTCAATGTTGGTGCATAGCGCTCCATAAAGCGCTCGCCATTGCTATTGAGCAAAATAGCGCCTTCGCCGCGACAGCCTTCGGTCAGCAGCACGCCTGCACCGGCTACGCCGGTAGGGTGAAACTGCCAAAACTCCATGTCTTCTAGTGCAATACCTGCCCGTGCCGCCATGCCCAAGCCGTCGCCAGTGTTGATAAAAGCGTTAGTGGATGCTGCGAAAATACGGCCTGCACCGCCGGTGGCCATCAGTGTGGTTTTAGCTTCAAAAATATGCAGCTCGCCAGTTTCCATTTCAATCGCGGTGACGCCCACGCATTCGCCGTCAGCGTCCATGATCAGGTCTTGCGCCATCCACTCAACAAAGAAGGTGGTTTTGGCCTTGACGTTTTGCTGGTACAGGGTGTGTAGCATGGCGTGGCCGGTGCGGTCGGCGGCAGCGCAGGCGCGCTCTACGGCTTTTTCACCGTAGTTGGCGGTGTGACCGCCAAACGGGCGTTGGTAAATGGTGCCATCAGGGTTGCGGTCAAACGGCATGCCCATGTGCTCTAAGTCATACACCACCTTGCGGGCATCGCGGCACATGAACTCGATGGCGTCTTGGTCGCCTAACCAGTCACTGCCTTTGACAGTGTCATAAAAGTGGTAGTGCCAGTTGTCTTCGTTCATGTTGCCAAGAGAGGCGCCAATGCCGCCTTGGGCCGCGACTGTGTGAGAACGGGTGGGAAACACTTTGGACAATACCGCCACGTTCAGGCCAGCGCGTGCCAGCTGCAACGAGGCGCGCATGCCCGAGCCGCCTGCACCGACGATGACAACGTCAAATTTGCGTTTAGAAATAGCTGCCATTTTTAAATTCTCCACAAAACTTGAATGGCCCATCCCGCGCACCCCACGAGATAAACCATAGTGACAACTTGCAGCGACAAACGCAGGGCAACAGGCTTGATGTAATCCATCCAAATATCGCGCATGCCCACCCACACGTGGTAGAGCAACGCAACGATGATGACGAAGGTTAAAACCTTCATCCACTGGGGCGCAAAAATACCCGCCCAAGATTCGTAGCCCACGGGGCCTTTGACCAAGCCCACGCGAACAATGACCAGCACGGTAAACAGCGCCATCAAAGCGGCTGTGACGCGCTGGGCTAGCCAGTCTTTCAAACCATAGTGCGCACCTACGACAGAGCGCTTAGAACCGTAATTAACTGCCATTTTGTTTTACTCGTTTATAAGATTTAGTAAGCGCCAAACAGCTTAGCGCCGAGGACCAACGTCAAACCAACACTGATAGCCAAGGTCACAATGGCCGATGTTTTGCCAAACTCTTTGCTCACTGCGTGGTTAATGTCCATGTACAAATGGCGCACGCCTGCAATCAAGTGGTGCAAAAAAGACCAGATCAGCGCGAGGGTCACTAGTTTCCACATAAAGCCTGGCAAGCCCAGCATGCCGATGTTAAAAGCGGCTTTGAATTTGGCAAACGATATTTCGGACGACAACGAGGTGTCAAACATCCAAATAATAAAAGGCATCAGCAAAAACATGATGGCGCCGCTGATGCGGTGCAATATGGACACGATGCCTGCCAAAGGCAAACGGTAAGTGGTGAGGTCGGTAAATGCGTTGATGTTACGGAACTCAGGCCGCTTCTTTTTGACTGCGCTCGTCGCTTCGGTTGACATATTTGGCTTTCTTTGGTGAGGGGCTCCAGCCTGCATGTAACCGGCCGGTAACTTACCCATTTCGCTAGACCTTCAAATTCTATTGCAATGCAGCATCAATCTGACGCTCAAGCCCCGAAGGTCTTGGATTTTTGTCAGAAAACTGTCTTCATGGCGGCGATTAACTGATTTATGGCGGGTCTGCATGCCTTATTTTTAAGCAAACTTGCGCTATCACGGCGCGTAGCTGCGCTTTGAACTCACAAAACATCTAAATTGGCCAGCATTTCGCTGGCTCGGGCGCGCACTGCAGCGCGGTCTGCATCGCTCATGCGTTGCAAATTTTTCACCATGAGCGCTGTGCGCGGGTTGCTGGCAAAACTGGCCTCATGCTGGTCTAAAAAATTCCAGTACAGCGTGGTCATAGGGCAGGCGGCTGCGCCTGAGCGTTCATCAGGTTTGTATTGGCAGCCCGTGCAGTAGTTGCTCATGCGCTTGACGTAGGCTCCGCTGGCCACATAGGGCTTGCTGGTAAACCGCCCGCCATTGGCAAACAGCGCCATACCAGCGGTGTTGGGCAGCTCGACCCACTCCACTGCATCCACATACACAGCGAGATACCAATCGCACATCTGCTGCGGGTTAATCTGCGCTGTCACGCCAAACATGCCGGTGATCATCAGGCGCTGAATGTGGTGCGAGTAACCGTTGTCTAGGGTTTGGGTGATGCACTGGCGCATGCAGTTCATCTGGGTGTCGCCTGTCCAATACCACTTGGGCAGGGCGTTTTGGTGGTCGTAGTAATTGGCCGTTTTCAGCTCGGGCATGTCTAAAAAGTACACGCCACGCATGAACTCGCGCCAACCCAGAATTTGGCGAATAAAGCCCTCAACACTGGCCAAATCCAAGCCTTGGTCTTGATAGGCTTTTTCAGCTGCTTGCACAACTTCAAGCGGATGGAGTAATTTGAGGTTGAGCGAGCTGCTTAGCAGTGAGTGCCAGCCAAACTCAAGGTTTGTCCACATGGCATCTTCGTGCGGGCCAAACTGTGGCAGGCGGTGGTCGATAAAGTCTTGCAGCGCGCGCAGCGCATCTGCGCGTGTGGTGGGCCAGTTGAACTTGTCCAAATGGCCGGGATGGTCTGCAAAGTGTTGGTTAACTAGCTTGATCACATCTTGCGTGATCGCATCAGGCTTAAAAACCAGCGGCAGCGGCACATTTTGCGGCCCCGCCTTGCCAAAGCTTTTTCGGTTATCCGCATCAAAATTCCACTGGCCACCGACCGGCTCTTTGCCGTCCATTAGTATCTTGTACTGCTGGCGCATTTGCCGATAGAAAAACTCCATCCGCAGGCTTTTGGACGTACCGGCCCATTTACGAAACGCAGGCAGGCTGCACAAAAAGTGGCGGTCTTCGCGCCACGTGATGTAGTTTTTAAGCGCTACAGCTGCCGCATCACCTACATCTTGCGAAGATGGATTTTGAAGATTTTTTGAGCTATTTTCCGACGTGGATATTGGATAGTTAGCTATTAATTTAATAGTATTATCAAGCAAGGCTTTGACCCGCAGGTCGCCAGGCTCGACGCCTATCACCGCCACAGGCTGGTGCGCTCGCATTGCAGCGGTCAGTCCGTCAGCCAGTGTAGCGTCGCCATGGGTGTCCAGCGCGCGGTAGTCCACACGCAGGCCGCGCGCGCGCAGGCTGGCCGCGTAATGCCGCATGCTGGACAGGAACAACGTGGTACGGATTTTGTGTGACCAGACATGGCGCGACTCTTCCA
Organism: Polaromonas sp.; assembly: GCA_031431335.1. Lineage (GTDB taxonomy): Bacteria > Pseudomonadota > Gammaproteobacteria > Burkholderiales > Burkholderiaceae_C > JAAFIP01. The sequence goes on from JANPDG010000117.1 coordinate 18,171, forward strand.
ACGCCTCGACCATCAGCACCACGTCTTGCGCGGCATCAAAACCGTCCAGCGCAGCAGAATCTGCATCCAGCTGATCGCCCAAAATGAGCACAAGATGGCGGCAGGGCGCTTGACTTACTTTACTGGACATGGGGTTTGGCTTTGTGTGCGCTGCGGCAGGCATCGGAGCAGTATTTCACTTCTGCCCAGTTCTTAGCCCAGCTTTTGCGCCAGGTCATGTCACGCCCGCAGGCGACGCAGGGTTTGCTGGGCAATGCTGCTTTGTTGCCCTTAAAACCTGTGCTCTGAGTAGCCACAACTTAAGCTACTTTAGGCTTTCTTAACCCAGGCACTGCACCAGCCTTTGCCGGCGACTTGCTTGCCTGCAAACAGCGGGCAGCCGCCTGCTGCATCGGTGGCTTTGCCTTGGTACAAAGAGCAGTTGCTGCAGTTTTGGTCTGCAGCGTATTTGGGGTACTTGGTTTTGTCAGTCTTGGTGGCTACTGCAAAATAACCTAAAGCCTTGGCCTGGGCGTCGGTCTCAGCAAGCATAGGCAGAGTTTGTGCGGCGACTATCTGGGCGGTGCCTGCAACAGCGGTAGCGGTGGAAATTTGAATAATAAACTGGCGGCGGCTGGTCATGGCATGTTGTCCTGATTGGCTTGGTGGCGATTGTCTGACCGATATAGGTAGTAAATCTATTGATATTTTAAAGCAGTCACAACGAATAAAACTTTTCGGTACCAATAAAACCATGTAGTCTATACGGTACTGCCGAGTACAAACGAGAATAACTATCAATTAGCTCGGGTCAATAGCCAGGCCCAATGATGGGTATTGAAGCGAACAATGAGGTTTGACATTTAATGCAGCTAAAGTACATCTTCCTTGAAACCTCAAGGTGATCACCTTTACTAACCCCTAGGAGAAACCATCATGGCAGCACTAAAAGGCTCTAAGACGGAAGACAACTTAAAAGCCGCCTTCGCAGGCGAGTCACAGGCTAACCGCCGCTATTTATATTTCGCAAACAAAGCTGACGTAGAAGGCCAGCCGGATGTGGCAGCACTGTTTCGTTCCACCGCCGAAGGCGAAACCGGTCACGCGCACGGTCACCTTGAGTGGCTAGAGCAGTGCGGCGACCCAGCAACAGGTATGCCTTTTGGCGCAACCCGCCAAAACCTGGCATCTGCAGTTGCAGGCGAGACGCACGAGTACACCGATATGTACCCAGGCATGGCCAAAACTGCCCGTGACGAAGGTCATGACGAAGTGGCCGACTGGTTCGAAACTTTGGCCAAAGCAGAGCGTTCACACGCTAACCGCTACGCCAAGGCTTTGGCTGAGTTGGTGGATTAATTAATTTAGGTCGTTATCGACCTTTTTTAATACATTTTTTGAACGCAGAGGACGCGAAGATTTGGCCCTTCGTGCAAGCTTCGCGTCCTCTGCGTTCAAAAAATCCCCGTATTTCTTTCCCCCTAGAATTTCTTTTAGAAACAAGACAAAGTTATGGCACGCGAAGGCAATTTAGAGGCTCCTACACGTCACCCGATTGACTGGAAGGGCCCCGACTATTACAACGAAGAAGCTGTTTTTCACGAGATGGAGCGCATCTTTGACATTTGCCATGGCTGCCGCCGCTGCGTAAGCTTATGCGGATCGTTCCCCACACTGTTTGACTTAGTCGACAACAGCAAGACCATGGAAGTCGACGGCGTTGACAAAAAAGACTACTGGTCTGTGGTGGACCAATGCTATTTGTGTGACCTGTGCTACCTGACCAAGTGCCCCTACACACCGCCCCATGAATTTAACTTAGACTTTCCGCACACCATGCTGCGCGCCAAAGCTATTAAGTTTGAAAAAGGCGAAGTCAAAGCCTCTGAAAAATTCTTGGCCAGCACCGATGTGCATGGCCAGTTTGCAGGCATCCCTATCGTGGTGCAAGTGGCCAACGCGGTGAACAACACCAAGCCTGCCCGCGCTGCGATGGAAAATGTTTTAGGCGTTGACAAAGACGCTTGGCTGCCCACGCTAGCCACCAAAAAATTCCGCAAATCTGCCCCCAAAGCCAAAGCGACTGTTGTCAATAACGGCACTAAAACGCCCGGTAAAGTAGCTATCTACAGCACCTGCTACGTGAACTACAACGAACCAGGTATTGGCCACGACTTACTGAAAATACTTGACCACAACGACATTCCGTATGAGTTGGTTAGCGCCGAAAAATGCTGCGGCATGCCCAAGCTGGAACTTGGCGATTTAAAGTCCGTTAATGCCAGCAAGGAAGCCAACATCCCAGAGCTGGTGAAATATGCCAAAGATGGCTATGCTATTTTGAGCGCCGTGCCAAGTTGCACGCTAATGTTCAAACAAGAAATCCCGCTCATGTACCCCGATGAGCAAGACGTGCAATTGGTCAAAGAAGCCATGTGGGACCCGTTTGAATACCTGATGGCACGTAAGCGTGACGGTTTGATCAAAACCGAATTCCCAGTAAGCCTAGGCAAAATCAGCTACCAAATCCCATGCCACGGTCGGGTTCAAAACATCGGTAAAAAAACCGAAGAAATGCTCAAAATGGTGCCCGGCACCTATGTGCAAACCAACGAACGCTGCAGCGGCCACGCAGGCACCTTTGGTGTGAAAAAAGCCACCCACCAGCAGGCCATGAAAATTGGCAAACCTTTGTTTAAAAAGATGGCCGACCATCCAGGCTCGGGCGCTGCTGCTGACGGCACTGTGGCTGTAGCTGCAGGCCTGCCAGACTTCATCAGCTCAGACTGCCCATTGGGCGGGCACCATATCAAACAAGGCTTTGAAGTCAATAAACTGGGCGAACCTGAGCTGGCACATCCGCTGACATTGGTGCGCACTGCGTATGGTTTGAAATAGTTTTTGAAGTGTTTTAGGGGCTTGAGAGTTTTTGAATGCAGAGGGCGCGAAGATTTCGCAGAGAGCGCAAAAGAATACCAAAGAAGAAAGTACATTTTCACCAAAATTGCAAATAACTATTTGCAATAGTGGTTTTTTGGTTTTATTTTTTGTATTTTCCCTTCTGCGCTATTTGCGAAACCTTCGCGCCCTCCGCGTTCAAAAAATGACCCCGACCCCGAATTTAGACGTTAGGAATCCACCATGCAACTCACCGGCAACATCACCCCCGATACCCTCATGAGCCTAGAGGCGTATCACAAGTACCGTAAGACGCACAAAGATGCTGTGCTAGCCCACCGCAAGCTGCGCAGTGTGCATCTGGGTGCGCACATCCATTTGCAGTTTGAAAGCGAGACCACCATCCGCTACCAAATTCAAGAAATGCTGCGTATTGAGAAGGTCTTCGAAGAAGAAGGTATATTGCAAGAGATTGAGGCGTATGCGCCACTGGTTCCAGACGGCACCAACTGGAAAGCCACCATGATGCTCGAGTACCCCGATGTGAACGAGCGCCACCGCGAGTTGCGCCGATTAATTGGTGTCGAAGACCGCATGTTTATCGAAGTAGAAGGCCACAAGCGTGTGTACGCGATTGCTGATGAAGACCTTGATCGCGAGAACGACGAGAAGACCTCAGCCGTTCATTTTGTGCGTTTTGAGTTCACTCCCGCTATGATCGCAGCGCTCAAAGCGGGCGCTGCCTGCAAGCTAGGCTGCGACCATACCAACTACCCTGCGCACATGGAAGTAGACGTCGAAACACTGACTTCGCTAGTAGGCGACCTGCGCTAATCAGATGAGTTTTCAGCTGGTTTTCCGATGTAGATATTCAATAGTTTGCTATCAAATTAAATGACTTTGACGCCCATCCCAGGGCCGTTGAATGTCAGCTCCATAAAACCTTTGAATGCGGATACCGCCGGTGACAACTCTTTGCCGCGCCGCCACACCAAACCAATTTCAATTGGAGGCAGACCTTCTTGTAAGGGTCGAGTGTCAATACGTAAGCCTTCGCGCGAGAAGGGGCGGTACGACACATCGCTGATGATGGTCACGGCCATGCCTTGCGCTACAAAGCTGCGCAGTGCTTCGATTGAAGCTGTGGTGTAGACGATGTTAGGTTGCAGCCCCAGTTCTCTCCAGAAGCGCAAGGTGTTCTGTTTGGTTTCATCAATGTCTAATACTGCATAAGGCTCTTTAGCCACATCATGCAGTGACACTTGGCGGCGTTGTAGCAAGGGATGGTCTGCAGACAACCACAGTTGTCTGCGTGAACGGCTAATCCCTTGGGCGTCTAGTTCAACGATGTTTTGCAAGCTGTTTAGCCACAGCATGCCAATATCTGCTTTGCCTTGCGCAACAAAGGCTTCCACATCGGTTCTGCCGAGCTCTTCAAGCCTTAAATCAATACCTGGATAGGCTGATTTAAAGCGTGCCAATGCTGGGATAGCGTAGTGCCCATACATAGACGATGTAGCGACCAAATGTACTGTGCCCTTGACGGCGCGTGGCAATGTGCCAGGCGCAGCTACGGCCGCATTGACAGTGGCCATGATGGCCAGTGCGTGTTGCAAAAAGCGCTGACCATCTGCCGTCAGCGAGACACCGCTGGCGTGATGGCGCTCAAACAATTGCAAATTAACCGACAGCTCTAGCTCGCGAATCGCTGAGGTAATAGCTGTTTGCGTCACATGCACTTGCATCGCTGCGGCAGAAAATTGCCCCGTCTCTGCTGCAGCTAAGAAGTACCGAATTTGTTTCAGTGTAAGTTGCATAAATTTAATTCATTCAATAAATAAATATTAACCATTTTACGAAGATCACACAACTGAATACATTCTCCTCAAGAGAAGTTAGCGTAATTTTTAAGGAGTATTCAGTATGAACTTACTAAATGCATTATCATTATTATTGGGGTTAACCCTGATTTTTAATGCGCAAGCTGCACCTGCGCGAGCGGTTGCGTCGGGTTCGCCTATCCATGTGGGTCAGTTGGCCTCTACAACCAATCCATTGGTCAGTGGCATGGCTACAGATTACATCGGTGGTATCGAGTTAGCTTTCAAGCGCATCAATAGTCAGGGCGGGATCCAAGGGCGTGCTATCAAGCTGCTCACGATTGATGATGGGTTTGATGCGAATAAGTCTGTCGAGTTGACTGAGCAGCTCGTTACGCAGAGCGACGTATTGGCGATGGTGGGTAATATGGGTACGCTGCCGCTGCTCAAGTTGGCAGAGTCGGGCACGCTAGAAAAACACAGTCTTGCCAGTTTCGCTCCCATGACGGGTCTGCAGTCAGCGCTAGATAAACCACAGGTCTTTGCACTCAGAGCGAGTTACGAAGACGAAGTTCTGGCAATGCTCAAGCACAGCGCACAATTGGGTCGAAATAAGGTGGCTTACCTGTACTTTGAGGCTGGTGTGGGTGTTCATTTGGCCAAGTTGGCACCCGAGATGGCCCAACAGGCCAAAGTCAATCTTTTGGGTGTAAAGGGTTTTGCCATTACGAAAGACCGCGCTGTACAAGAGGCAGCTGTAGCAGATGCGCTGAAAACATTAAACGGCGAATTGGCTCGCGCTACACCCCAAGCGGTTATTTTGATAGCCATTGGCGGGGCACATAGCGAGGCAGTTAAAGCAGTGCGCAAGTCCTATGGCGCAGGTATACCTATCTACTCGTTAGGCCAAATTAATCCAGACACGTTGATTAAAGACGTGGGTATTCAAATAGCCACGGGAGTGATGCTGTCGCAAGTTATGCCCGTGCCTAACGGTATCGATCTGGCTATTCAGCGTGAATTTCAGGCCGACTTGCAGCGCTACGCCAATGGTCAATCAGGCAGCTACTTCCGTATCGAAGGCTACATAGCCGGGCGACTGCTCGCGGAGATGCTGCGCAGAACGAAAACACTGACCCGCCAAGGGGTGTTGCAAACTGCACTCCGAGCTGGAGAGGTCAATCTCAGTGGATACCGGGTGGCATACAGCCCCGTGCAACGTAAGTCTTTGCATCGCATAGAGCTGACGATGATCGGCCGTAACGGCAAGCTGATTCGCTAAATTTATTCACATAACTATTAACCGCTCAGGGACATGATGAACAGTCAAGAATTGCTCCGAAAACTAGTTGGTTTTCCCAGCGTATCCAGCGACTCTAATTTAGAGTTGGTGGATTTTGTTGCGCGCTACCTGGCGCAGTATGGTGTCGTTGCCCAAGTGATGCCCAGCAGCTGCGGGAAAAAAGCTAATTTATGGGCCTGTTTAGGGCCTACGCAAGATGGCGGATTATTGTTGTCGGGGCATAGCGATGTGGTGCCGGTCGTTGGGCAGCCTTGGGACTCGCCAGCATTCACTCTGACTGAGAAACAAGGCCGTTTGTATGGACGCGGCAGCTGCGATATGAAGGGGTTTTTGGCGAGTGTGCTGGCAGCAGTGCCTGCATTTTTACGCGCGCCTCTACACCGGCCAGTCTATATCGCATTGACTTTTGACGAAGAGGTAGGCTGCTTCGGTGCTGATGAGCTGGTCAGTCAAATGGGCGTGAGCTTGCCTATGCCTGCCATGGCCATCGTCGGTGAACCTAGTTTGATGCAGCCCATCACAGCGCACAAAGGTCTATGTGCGTATCACACCGTGATTACAGGGCGTGATGTCCATTCCAGTCTGTCGCATTTAGGTGCTAGTGCGGTACGCGCTGCTGCGCAGATTACCCAGTTTCTGTACGAGCTTTCAGACGAGCTCGCTACAGGCAACGTATGCAGCAACATGCAAACACCGCCGTTTAGCACCATCAACGTGGGCGTGATCAAGGGCGGCCAAGCGCGCAACATTGTGGCGCGTGAGGCGCACATCATGTGGGAGTACCGTTTCATACCCGGTGCACAGCCTGATTGGGCGGTGGAACAAGTTAAAAAATATGTACAGGAACGTATTTTGCCTAAACTGCATGAAACTGCACCTGATGCCAGCGTCATCACGCACCAGTTAGCGCATGTGCCTAGCTTTTTGGTACAAGATGATTCGCCTGTAGTCAGCTTGGTCAAGCAGTTGACGGGGCAGACGTTGACATCCCGTGTGCCCTACGGGGCAGAGGCGGGACAATACCAAGCCGTTGGGATTGAGACAGTAATTTGTGGACCTGGCTCTATTGAGCAGGCACACCAGCCGAACGAATATCTTGAGAAAAACGAGTTAGCTAAGTGCGATGCATTTTTGCAGCATATTGCTTTGTGGGCGCAAACCATTGATGTCACAGCAGCGGTAGCCTAAAGCGTATGTTCTCATTCATTCTTCAGCGTCTTTTACAAGCTATCGTGGTGATGGTGTCGGTAGCTTTGATCGCATTCATGCTGTTTCAGTATGTGGGCGATCCCGTGGTGTTTTTACTGGGCCAAGACGCTACACCTCAGCAAATTCAATCACTCAGAGCAGACTTAGGGCTGGATAAATCCTTCATTGTGCAGTTTGGTAATTTTTTAGCTAATGCAGTACAGGGAGAGTTTGGCTTGAGCTTGCGTCAAGGCGCTAAGGTTTCGCGACTTATAGCCGAGAGACTGCCTGCAACTTTAGAGTTGTCGCTTGTAGCCGCCGTTCTGGCTTTGGCTATAGGCATTCCTATGGGTGTTTTCGCAGCGCTCAAGCGCCACAGCATTGCCAGTCAGTTGTTTATGGCAATTTCGCTGCTGGGCGTATCGCTGCCTACGTTTTTAATTGGCATTGCGTTGATTTTAGTTTTTGCAGTGGGTTTAAGTTGGTTCCCCAGTTTTGGCCGCGGTGATGTGGTGCAAATTGGCTGGTGGAGTTCAGGCTTGTTAACAATCAAGGGTTGGTACCACATAGTGCTGCCAGCTATTACATTGGCAATTTTTCAGCTCACACTCATCATGCGATTGGTGCGCGCTGAGATGCTTGAAGTGCTGCGGACAGATTACATAAAGTTTGCACGGGCACGCGGCTTAGCTAACAGCGTTATTCATTTTGGCCATGCACTCAAAAATACGCTGGTACCTGTGATTACCATCACCGGCTTGCAATTAGGCGCGTTGATCGCTTTTGCCATCATCACAGAGACCGTATTTCAATGGCCAGGCATGGGGTTACTGTTTATTCAAGCTGTCACATTTGCCGATATTCCTGTCATGGCGGCTTACCTATGTTTGATTGCACTCATTTTTGTAGCGATTAATTTGATCGTGGATCTGCTGTATTTCGCAGTGGATCCGCGTTTGAGGGTGGACAAGAGTGCAGGGCATTGAGATGGGCTCTTAATTTTTAATTTGTGACAGCGTTTATAAACTTACTAGGAGAAAAGATATGTCAGTGAAATTTATGAAGAAAACTGCTTTTAAGCGTTGCTTAATTGTGGGTGCAGTGATGGCGTTAACGGTAGGCTCCCTATCCGCCAAAACGATTCGCATTGGCAACCAAGGTGATGCGCTGTCGATGGATCCGCATTCATTGAACGAAACTTTGCAGCTTAGCGTGACCGGCAATATCTATGAGCCTTTGGTGGGTCGCAATAAAGATCTGAGTCTTGCGCCAGCGCTGGCGACTAAATGGACTCAGCCGTCCCCCACTGTATGGCGCTTTGAACTGCGCAAAGGCGTGCAATTTCACGATGGTTCGCCCTTTACTGCCGACGATGTACTGTTTAGCTTCGCCCGCGGCTCCGGCGATGGTTCTGATGTAAAGAGTTTTACTAATGACATTAAAGAAGTACGCAAAGTAGACGACTTCACAGTGGAAATTGAAACCAAGGCGCCTTTTCCTATCCTTCCCGATGTAATCTCGTTGATGTACATCATGAGCAAAAAGTGGTGCGAAATCAACCAAGCCACCAAACCAGTGGACCGCCGCAAAGGCATTGAAAACGCGGCATCTTTCAAAGCCAACGGAACAGGCCCTTTCCGCGTGCGCGAGCGCCAACCAGGCGTTAAAACTGTATTTACTTTGAGTTCTAACTACTGGGGGAAAGTCGATGGCAATGTCACCGAAGTGGTCTACACGCCCATCAGTAACGATGCTACGCGCGTAGCTGCTTTGCTGTCAGGCGAGATCGATGTGATGGAGCCTGTGCCTGTGCAAGACGTGGCCCGCGTGAATGCCAGCGCCAATGCTAAAGCCCTTACAGGCCCTGAGCTGCGTACCATTTTTTTAGGGATGGACCAAAGTCGCGACGAGCTGCTGTACTCCAGTGTCAAAGGCAAAAACCCGTTCAAAGACAAGCGTGTACGCCAAGCGTTTTACCAAGCCATTGATATTGAAGGTATTAAACGCACCGTGATGCGCGGCGCGTCTAACCCTACTGCGCTGCTGATTGGCCCGGGCATCAACGGTTTTGATGCCAACCAAAACAAGCGCCTGCCGTATGAC
>JANPDG010000118.1:0-1527 GCA_031431335.1 Polaromonas sp.
GCGTAGCGGCGTAAAGGCGGAGTAGTTGGCCCTAGGCCAACACGGGGGACAGCCGCGTAGCCGTACGCACCAAGCGCCAAGGCGGCGTACACAACTCTGGAGCCAGCTTACCCTGCCGCAGAACACAAACAAGATCGCAAGCAGATTCAAAACGAACTGTTAAAACCCACATCCAAATACTACAAATTTGATAGCAAACTATTAAATATCCACGTCGGAAAACTGCCGAAAAATCTTCCAAGACTACGTTATCTCAATCAACTCAAAGCTAGTCGTGATCTCTGCGGTCTTGCCTAGCATGACGGTAGCTGAGCAATATTTGTCGTGGCTCATGGCAATGGCGCGCTCGACCGCAACGGCGGGAATGCTTTTGCCGGCCAAGTGGCTGACGGTGAAGTGCATGTGGATTTTGGTGAAGACTTTGGGGTCCGCTTCGGCGCGCTCGCTAGTGAGCTTGACGCTGCAGCCGTGCACCGCGTGGCGGCCGCGCTTGAGGATGAGCACCACGTCGTAGGCGGTGCAGCCGCCGGCGCCTGCGAGCAGCGTTTCCATGGGGCGGGGGGCGAGGTTGGCGCCGCCGTTTTCGGGCTTGGCGGCGTCGGGCGCGCCGTCCATCACTATGAGGTGGCCGCTGCCGGTCTCAGCGACAAAGCCCATGCCTGAGCGCGAGCCGCCTAGCGCTGCCGCGCCGCCTGTCCAGTTGACTGTGCATTGCATGTGATTTGTGCCTTGTTTAAATTGAGATAGTGAAGAATGTCATGAGGTGTGCCGGTTGTGCAAAAAGTTTGCTTTTGCACAAAAGGCCCTGCGCAGAGGTACAAATTTCTGTAAATTATGTCGCACTGCAGCATAGGCTGTATATACTGGCTTTATTGTGCAGTAAATATGCACGGCCTGTTGTCTCCTCCACCCTCCAATAGACGGTGGATTTCTAGCCCTGAGTTGCAAAACTTGGGGCTTTTTTTTGGTCTTTCTCCTTGGTCGTTTGGCAGGTAGGGTGGGCTGAGGTTTTTGAATGCGCTGGGTTGGTGTCTGCGTGTGTGGGTGTCCCTCTCGCCTGGCACGGGGGATACCCTTACGCCTGGCGAGAGGGGCACCCACACACTTGATCTTGCTTGGGTTAGAGCGCTACCAGTATTGAACACGTAGTCTTTGCCGTAGCTACGGGTAGCGCGCCTAGATGGTCGCAGGCGAGATGGCGTATGCAAATTGACCGATCTCAGGTACCCCAGTGTGAGGGCGATTTGCATACGCCATCTCTCCCGAAGCTACACAAGCCAACCACATGCGTCTCGACCAGTGCATTTCTGGAAGAAAAGTAGCACTTTTTCAACGTGGATATTCAATAGTTTGCTATTATTTTAATAGTATTAAGCACTCAACGCACAATCTCCACCACCACCCTGCGCGGCCCAGCACGTGGCTGCGGAAAGCCCTGCAGCGCTGCGTCAAACATCGCTGGCAAGATGGCCAGGCTGTCAGACCACGGGCCGTCGTGCTTGGCGCGTGACTCGAACACCACCGCGC
>JANPDG010000119.1:0-15843 GCA_031431335.1 Polaromonas sp.
CCCAGCGATGGAGAGGCAAACACACCCGTGAGCAATGCGCCCACAATGCCGCCTACGCCGTGCACACCGAACACATCGAGTGAGTCGTCAGCACCGATTAGCTTCTTCAAGCCGCTCACGCCCCACAAACATGCAAAACCAGCCACGGCACCGATAACCAGCGCGCCGCCGATTCCGACGTTGCCCGCTGCTGGCGTGATAGCCACCAAACCAGCCACTGCACCAGACGCAGCGCCCAACATCGACGCTTTGCCTTTGTGCAGCGCTTCGCCTACACACCATGCCAACACCGCTGCAGCAGTGGCCACAAACGTGTTCATGAAAGCCAAGGCTGCAAAGCCGTTAGCCTCCAGCGCAGAGCCTGCGTTAAAGCCGAACCAGCCCACCCACAGCAGCGCTGCACCCACCATGGTCAGTGTCAAGCTGTGCGGAGCCATGGCCTCGCGGCCGTAGCCAATGCGTTTGCCAATCATGAACGCGCCAACAATACCTGCAACAGCCGCGTTGATGTGTACTACGGTGCCGCCTGCAAAGTCCAGTGCGCCCCACTGCCAGATCATGCCGGCTTTGGCGTTCATCGCGTCTGCCACTTCTTTGGCGCTGTAAGCATCAGGGCCCATCCAGTACCACACCATGTGGGCAATTGGCAGGTAGCTAAAGGTGAACCACAGCACCATAAATGCCAGCACCGCAGAAAACTTGGCACGCTCAGCAAAAGCACCCACGATCAAACAGCAGGTGATGCCCGCAAAGGTCGCTTGGAAAGCAGCAAACACGATCTCAGGGATGTAGACACCCTTGCTGAAAGTAGCAGCGGGCGCAAATGTGCCTGCGACATTGTCCCAAACACCTTTCATGAACAGACGGTCTGTGCCGCCGATGAACTGGTTGCCTTCAGTGAATGCAAAGCTGTAACCGTAGATCACCCACAGCACGACAATGAGCGAGAACGTGACCATGACCTGCATCAGCACAGACAGCATGTTTTTGCTGCGCACCAAGCCGCCGTAGAACAAAGCCAAGCCAGGCACGGTCATCAAAATCACTAGCAGTGTGGCAACCATCATCCAAGCGGTATCGCCTTTGTTGATGACGGGAGCAGGTGCGGCGGCTGCGGGCTCTGCGGCTGCGGCTGCGGCTGCGGGTGCGACGGCAGGTGCAGCAGCCGCAGCTGGTGCTGCTGTAGTAGCGGCGGCAGGCGCAGCGACCTCTTTGAACAAGCCAATATCTACGCGGCGGGCTTCTTCGCCCTTGCCTGCATTGATATCGTCTGGTTTTTGCAATACCAACTGACCCTCTGGTGCGCCTGCTGCCTTGAGTGCGTCACGCACCGCAAAAGCGCGCAGCTTGGCAATTTCTTTGTTTTTAGCTGGGTCGCCCGTGCCATCAACAAAGCCCGATAGCTGCAGTTTGGCTGTAGCATTGGCTTTCAAAAAGTCAGCCGCAATTTTGATCGTGGCATCAGCGTCCTTAGACAGCTCGTTCTTACCCGTCTCAAAAGTCACGTTCACAGTGGGGAAATCTGCGGCCATCGCGGCACTGCACACCAGCGATAAAGCCAGTAAAAAATAAGCGAATAGTTTTTTCATGTTGATCTGTCCTATCGGTTTACAGGGCTTCTTTGCCGGTTTCGCCGGTGCGAATACGAACTACTTGCTCTAAGTCATAGACAAAGATTTTGCCGTCGCCGATCTTGCCTGTGCGGGCTGCGCCCTCTACGGCCTCGATCACGCGCTCAACCAAGTCGTCAGACACTGCTGCTTCAATTTTGACCTTCGGCAAAAAATCCACCACATATTCAGCGCCACGGTACAGCTCGGTGTGGCCCTTTTGGCGACCAAAGCCTTTGACTTCGGTCACGGTGATGCCCTGCACACCCATAGCTGACAAGGCTTCGCGCACCTCGTCTAGCTTGAACGGTTTAATAATGGCGGTAACAAGTTTCATAGCGTCTCCTGGGGTCAAAAATTAAAACTTCTTGAAAGTCGACTGATAAAGCACAGACCATGCCACTCAAGTCTTGATGTAACGCATTGATGTAACGCATGCTTGATTTTCTTGAATTGTTAAAAACTGTATTAAAATACAGTATTCATATCCAATTTAGCGACTACCAAACGGTCACCGCTTGGAGTTGATGTTTTACTTTTACTACTTTTGCACCAAAACAGGGATTTAATCTGTGAGCAGCTTTACTTTGGTGCATTCGCGTGCACTTCTCGGTTTGCAGGCCCCTTCGGTGCAGGTGGAGGTGCATTTGGCCAATGGATTGCCCAGTTTTACCTTGGTGGGCCTGGCCGACACTGAAGTGAAAGAGGCGCGCGAGCGGGTACGCTCGGCCATTGCCAACGCAGGGCTGGACTTTCCGCACAACAAGAAAATCGTTGTCAATTTGGCCCCTGCTGACCTGCCCAAGGATTCTGGGCGGTTTGACTTACCGATAGCCATCGGTATTTTGGCGGCCAGTGGGCAGATTGATGCAGCGCGCTTGCATGGCTATGAGTTTGCGGGCGAGCTGTCGCTCTCAGGCGAGCTGCGGCCGGTGCGCGGGGCTTTGGCCATGGCGCTGGCCTGCTCGCAAAGCGATGCCGCCCAGACCCACACTGAGCAGGCCACCCGCTTGGTGCTGCCCGAGGCCAGTGCCAAAGAAGCCGCGCTGGTGCCCGACGCCCAAATTTACCCTGCCAAGCATTTGCTGGACGTGGTGGCGCAGTTTCTGCCGCAGGCTAAAAGCACCGATGAGTCGCAAAGCCATATGCCCAGCGAGCCTTGGACACGGCTGGCCTTTACGGCACCGACCACACAGCCCGCGCTGCGCGATATGCGCGATGTCAAAGGCCAAAGCGGCCCCAAGCGTGCGCTAGAGATCGCTGCCGCTGGGGGCCACAGCGTACTGATGGTAGGCCCGCCGGGCTCGGGCAAGTCGATGCTGGCGCAGCGCTTTGCCAGCCTGCTGCCTGCCATGACCACGCAGCAAGCCCTGGAGTCCGCAGCTGTGCTGAGCTTGGCAGGCAAGTTCAACATCGCCCAGTGGGCGCAGCGCGTGGTGCAAGCTCCGCACCACACGGCCAGTGCGGTGGCACTGGTGGGCGGAGGCTCGCCACCCAAACCAGGTGAGATCTCGCTCGCCCACCAAGGTGTTTTATTTTTAGATGAAATTTTGGAGTTTCCGCGTGCAGCGCTTGAGGCCTTGCGTGAGCCGCTAGAGAACGGCACGATCAGTATTTCGCGGGCCGCGCAGCGCAGCGAGTTTCCGGCGCGCTTTCAGTTGATCGCCGCTATGAACCCCTGCCCCTGCGGATACTTAGGCTCTCGGCTCAAAGCCTGCCGATGCACGCCTGACCAAATTATGCGCTACCAAGGCAAGCTGTCTGGCCCCTTGATGGACCGCATTGACATCCATATTGAAGTAGCCACGCTGGCCAGCGAAGAGCTGCTGCAAGCAGGCCCCGGCGAAGCCAGCGCACCCGTAGCCGAGCGTGTGCAAGCTGCACTGGCGCGCAGCGAAGCGCGCCAAGGTAAGGCCAACCACCACTTGGCGGGCCAAGAAATAGAGCAGCACGTGGCATTGGGCGAAGCCGAGCGCAAGTTTGTCAATACCGCCGCCACACGCCTCGGCTGGTCAGGCCGCTCCACCCACCGCGCCCTCAAAGTCGCACGCACCATTGCCGACTTGGCAGCGTCTTCTCAGGTGCAAGTGACGCATATTGCAGAGGCTATTCAGTATCGCCGGGTGTTGCGCTTGGCTTGATGCTTTGACATACGGGGGAGGCAATGGGATGGTAGTTTTGAACGCAGAAGGCGTTAAGGTTGCGCAGAGTACGCAAAAGAAGACAAAAATAGAAATAGAAAAAGAAATTAAAGCTGCTGAGCCAAAGCCACAAACTCAGTCACTGGCACCTCTTCAGCACGGCGCTGGAGGTTAAAGCTGCCTGCAAACTGGCGCGCCTCTAGCCAGCGGCCCAAGCTGTGGCGTAGCAGCTTGCGGCGCATGCTAAAGGCGACTTGCATCATCTCTTCTAGCAGCTCAAACTTCACTGCTGCAGGCTGCGCGTGCGGCACCATGCGCACGATAGCGCTCATGACGCGGGGTGGTGGGTCAAACGACTCTGGCGGCACGTCGAGCATGTTTTCCATGGCGTAGCGCCACTGCAGCATCACGCTCAAGCGGCCATAGGCCGCTGTGCTGGGCGAGGCCACCATGCGGTCCACCACTTCTTTTTGCAGCATGAAGTGCTGGTCTTGCACCAAGTGGGCAAAGCCTAGCAAATGAAACAAAATAGGCGATGAAATGTTGTACGGCAGATTGCCCACTACGCGCATGCTCGGCAAGCTAGGCAGGCCAGGCTCGGTAGCAGGCGCTGCATCAGCGGTGACTGTGCCGTCTATTACGAGGTCAGATGCTTCCGTATTTACTATATTTTTAATAGCATACTTTGCATGTTTGACGTCGGAAAAATTGACTTTTAAGACATCAGACTCGATCACCTGCAGCCCTGGGTGACTGCGCAACCGGGCAGCCAAATCGCGGTCAAGCTCGATGACGGTCAAAGCGCCCAAGCGCTCGACCAAGGGCTGTGTCATCGCAGCCAAACCAGGGCCGATCTCGATCATGTGTTCGCCCGGCTGGGGCGCAATAGTGCGCACAATCGCGTCGATGATGCCGCCATCAGTCAAAAAGTTTTGTCCGAAGCGTTTGCGCGGTATGTGTTTCAAAATACGCAGGGCAGATGAAGGCAGCGGGTTAATAATCTAGTCCGTGCAGTGGTTTACTGCACGGGCTCGCGCAGCTCCACATAGGCGCGGGCGCGCACATCTTCGGCCCAAGTAATGAACGCTTCTTCGGCTTTTTTCTCGCGCAGATTGGCGCGGGCCAGCTCACGCTGCTGACGCACTGACAGGCTGGTTTCGCGCCGTTCCATCAACTGGATCAGGTGCACGCCAAAGCGCGACACCACAGGCTGGGACATTTGGCCCGGTGCCAGCGTGTTCATCACGTCTTCAAACTCAGGCACAAACTGGCCTGGATTGACCCAACCTAGATCGCCACCTTCAGCGGCCGAGCCATCTTGTGAGTTGTCTTTAGCGGCCACGGCAAAATCGAGCTTGCCACCAGCAATCTCGCTGCGCAATGCGGCCAAGCGCTCCTTGGCAGCGCTCTCGCTGCGCTGCGCACTCAGGCGCAGCAAGATGTGCCGCGCGCGGCTTTGCTGCACCGTCATGCCGGGCGCAGCAGTCTGCTTTTTGTCCAGCAACTTCAATATGTGAAAACCTGCACCCGAGCGCAACGGCCCAGTGATAGAGCCCACATTGACAGCCCGCACAGCATCGACAAACAAGCTGGGGTAACGCTCTGCGCTGCGCAAGCCCATCACGCCACCACTGGCGCGGTCTAGTGACTGCGACAGGCTGCGCGCTAGCACAGAGAACTCTTCACCCGCGCGGGCGCGCTGGGCCGCGGTGTTGGCGCGCGCCTGCAGCGCTGCAATCTCGGCCTCAGTGGCTGACTCTGGCACCGCTATCAAGATTTGGGCAATATTGAGCTCCAGGCTGTTGGCCTCTATGCTGCCTTGTTGTTCAACGATAAACACATCCAGCTCTTGCTCCGTGATACTCACGCGGCCTTCGACCTCGCGCTCGCGCACACGGGTGAGCAGCATATCGTCACGAATACTCTCTCGAAACTGGTTATATGAAATGCCATCGGCTTCGATCCGTTTGCGCAGCTCGGCGATGTTCACTTGGTTTTGCCGTGCAATGGCCAAAACGGAGGCGTCGACTGCAGCGTCATCGACTTTGACACCGTTTTCGCGCCCTACTTGCACTTGCGCGCGCTCACTGATCAGGCGCTGCAGCATTTGCTCCATCAACTCGGCGCGCGCAGGCAGCGTGCCGCCGCGCTGGGTTTGCTGCTGCTCAAAGCGCAGCACACGGGCACGCACTTCGTTGTTGGTGATCGGCTCTGAGTTGACAATGGCCACAATAAAGTCTGCACTGCGCTGCGCGCCAGGCGCAGCGCCTGCACGCACGCCCGAGAGGCTTGTGGATGGACGCAAGCCTTGGGCCTGTGCCATACCAGCGGCCAGCAATGTGGCGCTTACAACGCAAACGGTAGAAAGAGAAATAAACTTAGTCATAGGTGCTGAGCCGACTCGGAGAGGCGGTAATTTTTTCACGTAAATACTGGTAGCCAGGGACATTTTCTTTGAGGGTGCGCAGCGGGTTGGTGCCCACCCCCAGTCGCGTAAAGCCGACAAACTCTAACTGGAACGAGATGCGCTTGTTCGACGTGGCCAAGGTGGTTTGCACGCGGTCAAACACCACACGCCCCAGCCAGCAGCCCGCATCGTATTCAAAGCCCAAAACTGCATCAACAATTTTACGGTCTTGCAGGTTGTAATTCAAGCGGCCCACGCTGTACCAACGGCCCTCGCCTTGGCCCGCTCCGCGGCCCAGGTCTTGGCCTTTGTCACCCCACAGGTCGTTGAGCGGCCATTGCCAGCCAAAATCAACCTGTTCGTTTTGGTTGCGTGTGTAACGGTAAGCACCGCTGAGCACTCGGTAGTTGCCTGGGCTGTAACGGCCACTGAGCGTGCTGCGCTCAGAGCGCTTGGTCTCTGGGTTGAACTGCACAATGGCTTCGGTAGCCCAGCGCGGCGACCAGTTCACACTGCCTCCAAGCAGCATGTCCGAGAGTCGCGTGGTGTCAGCCGTACCGCCGGGCAACGTCACTTTTTGGTCAGAAAATCGAATGCGCTGTGCAAAAGCCAAACGCATGGCCTCGGCACCAGTGCCAGGCTCGAGCAAACGTGAGGTTACGCCCAAGGTCAGCAAGTTACTGTCTGCAATGCGGTCGTTGCCTACAAACTTGTTGGTTGCATAAATACTGGCGAAATTAAAGTCGCTCACGCCGGTATCGTAGTTGGGCAGCTGGGCTTGGTCGCGAAACGGTGTGAAGGTGTAGAGCGCGCGCGGCTCAAGGGTTTGCACAAAGCTGCGGCCCAAATAGCTGGCATCGCGCTCATAGATCAACCCGCTGTCGATGCTGGCAGTCGGCACCAAGCGCGTGGCAGATGTCTTGCCGTTGGCCAGCGGGCTGTCTAGCTGGTAGCTGGTGCCGTGCATCTGTAGCTTGGGCGTGATAAAAAAGCCGGGCATCTGCCAAGGCTTGCTTACCTGTGCCAGGCCGTAGCTGCGCGCACCGTTGGGCTGCAAGGTCAATGACTCGGCGGAGCGAAAGCGTGTGGTGTCAACCTCGGCCTGCACATCCAGGCCCGCAGAGCCCCAGTTAGTGCGGTCAAAGCGGGCCGTCAGCTGAGGCAGGCGGTCATACGGCGGTGTGATGATAGAGCCTGCGCTTTGCAAAGTTTGCCACTTGAGTACGCGTGCACTCACAGAAAAAGGCCCTTGCGCCCATGCCAAAGTGCCGTCGTTAGACAGCAGGCGCTGCGTCAGCCCGCTGCTGGCGCGCGGAAAATCGCGCCAATAGTCATCATCGCTCACGCGGTTGAGCGACAAGTTCAGCGTCAGGTCGCCCACCGCGCGCAGGCCCGTGTTGATGCTGCTGGTGTGCGCAGTAGTCAGGCCCCAGCGCGTGGCAGAGCGCAGCCTGTCAGCAGGCATCACGTCGAGGCGGGCAGTGCCGTCGTACTGGGCTTCTTTGTAGCGAAACTCGGTGCCTACGTTGATGCCGCGCTTGCTTAGCAGGCTGGTGTAGATAGTGGCATCGCGGTTGGGCGCAATGTTCCAGTAATACGGCACAGCCAGCTCTACTCCGCTGGTGTTGTCAGTGTTGATGCTGGGCGGCAGCCAGCCTGATTTGCGGGCATCAGACAGTGGAAAGCTCAGGTATGGCAGGCTAAACAGTGGCACGTCTTTGAACCGCAGCTGCACGTCTTCGGCCTGGCCGGTCTCGGTGTCGTTGTCAAACTGCACCTGAGAGGCTTTCAAAATCCAGTCCGGCATCCAGCTGGGCCCGGGGCGACGGGTGCAGGTGGTGTAGGTGGCGTTGCGCAGCACTGAGCGCTTGTCGTCAATAAAGTCGATGCGCGAGGCTTGGCCATAAGCGCCGTTTTTCAAAAACTGATACGTCGGCTCGTTGAGGTAGCCTTCGCTGGACTCCAGCTTCATTTGGCCTTCAGTGCCGGTATAGGTGTTGCCGCCCAAGTTCAGGCGAATATTACCGCGCGCTTTGGCCAGGTCGTCGGGCTGGTAATACTCGATACGGTCGGCGCGCAATATGGTGTCGCTGCGGCGCAGCTCGGCGTTGCCGTCAACAATGGTGTCCAGGTCGGGCCGGCCTGTAATGCGGTCGCCTAAAACAAAAGTAGGCTGGCGGCGCTCATCGCCGGGCACTGGCTTGTCTTGCAATATGGGGCTGGCTTGCAGGCGCAGAGGCACATCTACCTCGGGTTCAACAGCTTGCGCCTGCACACCCATATGCGCGCACAGCAGCGCAATCGCGCAGGGCACGCTGGCCAATGCGAGGCTGCGCTGTGAGTTCGCAGTGCGCCGTGGGTTGGCAAATGATGAAATGGGGCGCTGTCGCATTGAGCGGCAATAACTGCGGTAAGGTCAATCGGTTAAAAAATAAGCTACAAGCTTTGTAGAATGGATTATCCATGAGTCACACCCCCACTTCCCCAGTTTCTGTATCTTTGTCGTCTGCCGCCAGCCCCACTGCCGCTTCAGCAGCCGCTCCTGCCTGGGCAGACCCCGAGCGCGAGCGCGCTTTTGCCCAGTGGCTAGGCAGCACCGCATCTGCCCACGGCCTGCAAACCGCCAGCTTGCGTGTGGCAGCAGCCGATGCCGGGTTTAGGCGCTATTTTCGGGTGGACGCAGCAGGGCACGGCAGCCGCATCATCATGGACGCACCGCCCGACAAAGAGGACTGCAAGCCGTTTGTGCGCATTGGCCAACTGCTGGCTAACGCGGGCCTGCTCACGCCCCAGGTGCTGGCCTGGGACGAGCCGAACGGCTTTATGCTGCTCAGTGACCTGGGCGCGGACACCATGATGGCGCAAATCAACCAGAATAACGCCAACGCCAATCTGCCCCGCTACCAGCAGGCCACCGACGCGCTGCTGCTGCTGCAAACCGCTTCCAAGCCCGGCGTATTGCCTGCCTACGACGCGGCCCTGCTCACCCGCGAGCTGGCGCTGTTTCCAGACTGGTATGTAGCGCAGCACAAGGGATTTGCCCTAAACGACGCCCAGCGCCAGACCATGCACAGCGCGTTTGAGCTGATCGTACAGCGCAACTTGGCCGCCCCCAGCGTGTATGTGCACCGCGACTTTATGCCCCGCAACCTGATGGTCAGTGACGACCATCGCCTGGGCGTGCTGGACTTTCAAGACGCCGTGTACGGGCCCATCAGCTACGACATTGCCTCCCTCATGCGGGATGCGTTTTTAACCTGGGACGAGGATTTTGTCCTGGACGTGACCATTCGCTACTGGGAAAAAGCCCGCAAACTCGGCCTGATGGATTTTGACGGCTGGGCAGACGACTTTGGCGGCTTTTACCGCGCCGTGGAGTGGATGGGCCTGCAGCGCCACCTCAAAGTCGCCGGCATCTTTGCCCGGCTCACCCTGCGCGATGGCAAAGCCAAATACCTGGCCGACGCACCGCGCTTTATTCACTACATTCGCACCACCTGCAACCGCTACCGCGAGCTGGGCCCGCTGCTCAAAGTGATTGACGAGATCGAAGGCACCGAGAACGCCGTAGCCTGGTCGTTTGGCCGCATGTAGCTCCCCATGTTGTACGCATCGTTTTTGGAAGAAAATATGGCATTTTTCCGACGTGGATATTAGATAGTTTGCTATTATTTTAATAGTATTTAAGTTTTAAAACCTCTCACTCACCACACCTCTCGTGCCCCGCTTTTACACCCCCCAAGCCTTGGCCACTGACGCCGAACTCGCACTCGATGCTGCCAGCGCCCGCCATGTGCAGGTGCTGCGCATGCAGCCCGGCGGGCTGCTCACGCTGTTCAACGGCCAAGGCGGCGAGTTTGCCGCAGAGGTCACCCACATGGGGCGCAGTGAGGTGCGCGTGCGCGTGGGCGCGCATGCGGCCACAGAGCGCGAGGCGGGCCGTGCGGTGCATATTGCCATTGGCATGCCCGCCAACGAGCGCATGGAATGGCTGGTCGAAAAAGCCACCGAGCTCGGCGCTGCCAGCATTTGGCCCCTGATGACCGAGCGCACCGTGCTGCGCCTCTCGGGCGAGCGCGCCGACAAAAAACAAGCCCACTGGCAGGCTATTGCCGTGGCCGCCTGCGAGCAATCGGGCCGCAACCGCGTGCCGCTCATTCACCCAGTGATGACGCTGGCTGCGTGGCTGGCGCAGCCTGCGCAATCCCCGACTCGCTGCGTCTTCTCAGTGCACCACGCTGCCGTTTCTGCAGCGGCTTTTGCGGCTGCACTCGCCACTGACGCGCCCATCGAGTGCCTGTGCGGCCCCGAAGGCGGCTTGAGCACAGCCGAAGAAGCCTCGGCCCAGACCCACGGCTACACCCCTGTGGGCCTGGGGCCGCGCGTGTTACGCTCAGAGACTGCGCCGCTGGCAGCGCTAAGTTTGTGGGCGCTCACAGCGCTATAGTGCGGTATCAAATCTCGCTGTGTTTAAGTGCTATTCTTTAAGCGTCGTACTTTAAGCACCCTTCTTTAAGCACCACTCTCAAGCGCGCTTGTTTCGTATTTTTACCCTTTAAGGCTGTGCATGAATCGTAACCTTTGGCTCATGGTCTTTGCGCAAGGCTTGTTTTTGACCAACAACGTGGTGTTTATTGCCATCAACGGCTTGGTAGGCTTGGCGCTGGCACCGCTGGGCTGGATGGCCACCCTGCCCGTCATGGGCTATGTGCTGGGCGGCGCGCTCAGTACCGGGCTGGCCGCGCGCATGCAGGCGCAGTGGGGCCGCAAGCGCTCGTTTCAAACCGGGTTGGTGGTAGCTTTTGCCTCCGCCCTGGTCTGCTTTTATGCTGCCATCACGCGCAACTTCTATCTGCTGTGCTTGGCCACCTTGGTGGCGGGCTACTACAACGCCAACGCATCGCTTTACCGCTTTGCCGCTGCCGAGCTGGTAACGCCAGACGCCGCACAACCCGGCAGCAAGGAAAAAGCCGTCTCTTGGGTGCTGGCAGGCGGGCTGATCGGCGCGATCGCCGGGCCCAATCTGGCAGCCGCCACCCGCAGCCTGATGGACGTGCCATTTGCTGCGGCCTATTTGGCGCTCTCAGGCGTCGCGCTTGTGGGCCTGTGCGTGATGGCGTTTATTGAGTTTGCGCCTGTGCCGGTCAAAACCACTCCGGGCACGGGCCGGCCTCTGGCCCAGATCATGCGCCAGCCAGTGTTTATTGTGTCTGCCGCTGCCGGCGCGCTGAGCTACGGCGTGATGAACCTGCTCATGGCTGCCACGCCCATTGCCATGCAGCAGTGCGGCCTGCCCTTTAGCGACGCGGCGTTTGTGCTGCAGTGGCATGTGATTGGCATGTTCGCGCCTGGCTTTTTTACTGGCCACCTGATCAAGCGCTTTGGCGCGCTGCCCATCATGGCCATCGGTGTCGTGCTCAACGCGCTGTGCATTGCCATTGCGCTCTCGGGCGTAGAGCTGCACCAGTTTTTGGTAGCGCTGTTTTTGCTGGGCTTGGGCTGGAATTTTCTGTTCACCGGCTCCACCACACTGGCACTCGAAGCCTTTACACCTGCTGAGAAAGACAAAGCCCAAGGCGCGCTCAACTTCTTTGTCTTTGCCACCTTGGCACTGTCCTCCTTTGCCTCGGGGGCGCTGGTCACCACGCGCGGCTGGGATTTGCTCAACTACGGCAGTCTGTTGCCCGTAGCCCTCACGGGTGTGGCATTGTGGTGGCTTGCACGCCATCGCAGATCGGCGCAAAATGCCTAGGCCTCGATTCAGGCGAGCTTTTGACTTACAGTAGCCCTGTCGTTACCCGCGCCCCTTGAACTAACAGTTGATGGGGTTTGAAAAGGTAATAGGCTGGTTTTCATTTTTACCTCTTTTTCATTGGAGCACACCATGGGTTTACTAGATTCAGTATTGGGCGCAGCCCTCGGCGGTCAACAACAAGGCGGCGCAGGCGGCTTGGGCAACATCTTGGGCTCTTTGCTCGGCGGTGGCCAACAAGGCCAAGAGGGCGGCGGCATGAACTCGCAACTCATCAACATGGCCATTGGCATGCTGGGCAACGATGGCGGCCAAGGCGGACTGGGCGGCTTGGTGTCTAAGTTTCAACAAGCAGGCCTGGGCGACGCCATGAGCTCGTGGGTAGGTACTGGCGAGAACCAAGCAGTCAGCGGCGACCAAATCTCTAGCGCTTTGGGCAGCGACGCCATCAGCGACATCGCCGCCAAGCTGGGCATGAGCAGCGGCGACGCAGCCGGACAGCTCAGCCAAATCCTCCCCGGCCTGATCAACGGCCTGACCCCCAGCGGCCAAGCGCCCGAGGGTGGCTTGGGCAATGCGGGTGATTTGATGGGGATGTTGGGTGGGTTACTGAAGAAGTAATCGGGCTTTCGTCTGGCGCTTGGGGTTTTGACATCTGGCGTTAGGCATACGCCACCTCGCCTGTAGCTGCATCACCCAGCGCATCCATCTGACGCGAAGCTACATCAACCAGCTTAGCAATGTCCCATAAAAAAAGCCGCTACTCAGAGCGGCTTTTTAATGCAAGAAAAGAACCTACATCAGGCCGAGAACGACGAGCCGCAACCGCAGGTGGTAGTCGCGTTGGGGTTTTTGATCACAAACTGCGCGCCTTGCAGGTCTTCTTTGTAGTCAATCTCAGCGCCCACCAAATACTGGTAGCTCATTGCGTCGATCAGCAGAGACACGCCGTTTTTAGTCATCGTGGTGTCGTCTTCGTTGGTGATCTCGTCAAACGTGAAGCCGTACTGAAAACCCGAGCAACCGCCGCCTTGCACAAACACGCGCAATTTCAGGTCAGGGTTGCCTTCTTCGGCGATCAGATCGGCCACTTTGGCGGCGGCGCTGTCGGTAAAGACGATGGGAGCGGGCATCTCGCTTAATGACGGGTCGTTGATAACTTCAGCTAAAGCGCTCATGGCTTGGCTCCTTGTAACAATTGAATTAATTAATAGTACAGCAAATTGCTCGGGTATGCCGATCAGGCGTTATTTGCCGCTAATTTGAGTGTGGGTTTGTCTTCTAGCGTATTGAGCATCGGGCGCAGTTGGCCGGTGATGGTCGCGCCTTGGTGCATCTCCAGGGCTTTGTAGTGCACATCGCCCGTAATGCGCGCCTTGGGTTGGAGCTCTAGCAGCTCGCTGGCGTATACCGGGCCTTCGACGTGGCCGTTGATGATGACGTGGTCCGCATGGATCTGGCCCACCACATGGGCGGACTCGCTGATGACCAAAATACTGCGCTTGTCTTCGTTCGCGCGCAAATCGCCCACCACAGAGCCATCAATACGCAGGCCGTCGGTGAAGCTCATATTGCCGCGAATCTCACTGCCAGGAGCTACCAAGCTGCGAATAGGGGGCTGGGATTTTTTACCAAACATGAAAATACTCCTCACAACGATATATATATTGAGCCGCTAAATCTTGACAGTTTGCACTGCCCGGGTCGCTGCGCCCTCTAGCACCTTGGCGGACATCGTTTTTACCACGACTTGGGGGGGGAGGTCTACCACGCCCTCTAAGCGGCGATATTGCTTGAGCTGCAGAGTCTGCAGCCCGCCGGGCAATGGCATGGTCCAAGGCTTGCCAGCTTGGGTGCCACCGAGAATGAGCTCGATCTTGCCATTGAAGTCGGGGGCGTTTTTGGTGGGCTGAATCACCAGTACCTGCCACTTGATCTGCGCACCGCCGCCCAGCACCTCGGCCTGCAGACCGCGAATAGCGATGCCCTCGGCCGCGCCCACCGGCATGAGTTTTTCAAAAAAACCTAAATCGTCGCGCAGCGCGCGGTTGTCGTTCTCTAGCAGCTTGACCTGCACCGCCAGCTTGTCTTGCGCAGCTTTTTCAGCCGTGAGCAAACTGCCCGAGGTGTTGGCAACCGACTGCGCCGCATCACGCTCCTGGCGCAGCTTAGCCACTTCGATCTTTAGCTGCGCCAGCTCATTTTTGGCATTGCTATCTAGCCCCGCAATGCCCTTGCCAAACTCAAACGCCCACAGCCCCACAGCCGCACACAGCCCCAGCATGAGTGCCACCACCAACCAGCGCAGCGGCCACGGCGTGCGACTGCGAATCGCCATGGAAGGCGCGCTGATCGTTAAACGGCGGCGAAGAAGTCGAAAACGCATAAGGCTGGTGAAGTGTTTAAAGGATGTTCAGGTCACACGCTAAGTTCATTTTTTGCGGTCTTGACTTGAATGCAAAAACCGCCACAAGGGCGGTTTAATGTGACAAAACGCGAGCGAGAGGCTCGAAGGCAAGGCGCAAACCGCAACCAGGCTGCACGCCTGGTGAGGATTTGCAACGCCGCATTCGAAACTTTCGTGCAAAGATGCAGCCGCGTTTTAACGTTTGGAGAATTGCTTGCGACGACGGGCGCCGTGTAAGCCGACCTTCTTACGCTCGACTTCACGCGCATCACGCGTCACAAAGCCTGCTGCGCTGAGCGCTGGCTTTAACGCGGTATCGTAGTCGATCAAAGCGCGGGTGATGCCGTGGCGCACAGCACCGGCCTGGCCCGACTCGCCACCACCGGCAACGGTGATTTTGAGGTCAAACGCTTCGACGTTGTTGGTCAAAAACAGGGGCTGTTTGGCGATCATGATCGAGGTTTGACGGCCGAAGTATTCGACGATGTCTTTACCGTTGACGGTGATTTTGCCAGTGCCTTTTTTCATGAACACGCGGGCGACGCTTGATTTGCGACGGCCGGTGCCGTTGTTCCATTCACCGATCATTTCGACTCCTTACGGACGGCATCACGAGAGATACCGGCAATGTCCAACACTTTGGGTTGCTGCGCAGTGTGTGGGTGCTCTGAGCCGCCATACACTTTGAGCTTTTTGATCATGGCGTAGCCAAGCGGGCCTTTGGGCAACATGCCTTTGACCGCTTTTTCCAGCGCACGGCCAGGAAACTTGGCTTGCATGTCGCGGAAGTTGGTCTCAGAAATACCGCCAGGGTAGCCTGAGTGGCTGTAGTATTTTTTGTCAATGAGCTTGGCACCTGTGACGCGCAGTTTGGCTGCGTTGATCACAATGATGAAGTCACCGGTGTCGATGTGAGGCGTGTAAATGGCCTTGTGTTTGCCGCGTAAACGGAGGGCTGCTTCGCTGGCAATCCGTCCGAGCACCTTATCGGTGGCGTCAATCACAAACCACTCGTGCGTCACGTCGGCGGGTTTAGCGCTGTACGTAGTCATGAGTTTTCTCTTTTCAATAATAAGAACGGTTTGTAGCATGCCTTTTCCACGGTCGGTGCTCTTCTAATGAGAGCCTCTTAGGTGGGTATTTGAGAAACCGGCCCAGTACAACACGCATTAGTGTGTGCCTAGGAGCTGGCTTCGTCTATCTTGCCGCGGGCATAGCTAAACGCTGCATAGCCTTACATTATAAACAAAATCAAGGGCCAAGGTCAATAGCGCCCAAAGGGAACCAGCCTAAAGCCTCTGTTAGCCACCCATCAAGCCTTGGCAGCTTGACCCACAGACAGCTAATAGCCCTCAAGGTCTTTTTCCATGCCGCGCACAAAGCTGCGGGCCATCATGCCAACAGCAACCACCAATACCAATAGCGCTATACCAGTAAGCCAATAGAGATTCATGTTGCGCCTTTGTGTGAGATGTACCTATGTGACAAATAGTGTGAATTAGTTAACGAATTCTCATCTTCTCTGA
>JANPDG010000120.1:0-13631 GCA_031431335.1 Polaromonas sp.
ACTTCACCTGGTCCATCATGAAGCTGGTTTTACAGTCCTGCACACTCGGGTGTTTGAGCAGGGTGTCCATAATGAAACGTGAGTACGCACTCATGTCTTTGACCACTAGGCGCAGCAGATAGTCCATCTCGCCTGTGAGCGCCGCACACTCCACCACCTCCGGCCAGGTCAGCACGCTGGCGCGAAACAGGTCCATGGGGTTGCGTTTGTGGCTCTCAGAGTGCTTTTCTAGGCGCACGTTGATATACGCCGTCAACCCCAGCCCGACACGCTCGGGCTTGACGAGCGCCACATAGCGGTCGATGATGCCTGCGTCTTCGAGCCTTTTGACTCGGCGCAACACGGCGCTGGCCGACAGACCTACCTCGGCGGCGATCAGGTCGTAGGTTTTGCGGCCATCCGCCTGCAAAATGCGCAAAATATTGGCATCTAGCTTGTCAAGTGCTTGGTTATCCATAATTTGCAATTTTACTGCGCATAAGCTGCCCACAGCGCCGCAGAACGCTGAAAAACTGATGCGCAGCGCGCCTACACTGTGGTGATTGTTCAGCCGCCAACGGCATAACCTAGGAGATTTTCAAATGCCCCAGATTCAAGCACCCAGCCCACAGAGCAGCCCCGCCACCGTGTGGGACAACCCCATGGGCACGGCAGGCTTTGAATTTATTGAATACGCCGCGCCCGACCCGCAGGCCATGGGCGCGCTGTTTGAGCGCATGGGTTTTAAGCCCATCGCCAAGCACCGCCACAAAAACGTGACACTGTACCGCCAGGGCGGCATCAACTTTATTGTCAACGCAGAGCCGGACAGCTTTGCCCAGCGCTTTGCGCGCGCGCACGGGCCGAGCATTTGCGCGATTGCGTTTCGGGTGCAAGACGCCAAGGCAGCCTACGAGCGCGCCAAGTCGCTAGGCGCGTGGGGCTACGCTGACCAGGCCGGGCCGGGCGAGTTGAATATTCCGGCTATCAAGGGCATTGGTGACAGCGTGATTTATTTGGTGGACAAGTGGCGCGGCAAAAATGGCGCGCACGACGGCCAAGGAAACGAAGAACCTCCGGTTCTGGGCAATATCAGCTTTTATGATGTGGACTTTATGCCGCTGCCCGGCATCACAGCGGCCGACCTGAACCCGGTGGGCCACGGGCTGACATACATCGACCACTTGACCCACAATGTGCACCGTGGCCGGATGCAAGAGTGGGCGGGATTTTATGAGCGCTTGTTTAACTTTCGTGAGGTGCGCTATTTTGACTTTGAAGGCCAAGCCACCGGCGTTAAAAGCAAGGCCATGACCAGCCCGTGCGGGCAGATTCGCATACCGATCAACGAAGAAGGTAATGAGAAAGCCGGGCAAATTCAAGAGTATCTTGACCGCTACCACGGCGAAGGCATTCAGCACATCGCGCTCGGCTCTACCAATCTGGTGGACAGCGTGGACGCGCTGCAGATGAGCGGCATGAAGCTGCTGAGTACCGGCGAGACCTATTACGAGCTGCTAGACCAACGCATCCCTGGCCACGGCGAAGATGTGGCCGCGCTGCAAAGCAGAGGCATCTTGATGGACGGCGAAAAGGGCGAGCTGCTGCTGCAAATCTTCAGCGAAAATCAACTCGGCCCGATTTTCTTTGAATTCATCCAGCGCAAAGGCAATGAAGGCTTTGGTGAAGGTAACTTTAAGGCGCTGTTTGAAAGCATAGAGCTGGACCAAATGCGCCGTGGTGTTTTGAAAACGGACAAAATCTAATGGTCACTCCTACCAGCGTGTTCGCATCGCATATAGCGCCTGCAGATCTGGCAGATTTATCGGTGCAGCACAAAGCCGCTGCGGCGCTGCGGCGTATTGCACGCGACGAAAATTTAAAGGCACGCATTGAAAGCGATCCTGAGCTGTTTAACTTGTTGCTGCGCGCCGCGCGCCGGTATATCGGCGGTGTCAACCTAGCGGAGTGCACAAAGACTGTTCAAAGCATCAACGCGCTTGGCATGTTGGCCACAGCCGACTACATGGGCGAGAGCACCCGTACGCAGGCCAAGGCGCGCGCTGAGACACAGCACTTTATCGAGCTGGTGGACGTGATCCAATCTCAAAATTTGCAGTGCGGTGTATCGATTGATTTGTCACACATTGGACTGTCTATCAGCCAAGCGCTGGCTATTGACCATGCGCGCTCCATTGCACTGGCCACGCAGAGCGCAGGGCTGGAGCTGATGATCAGCATGGAAGGCTCTGAGCGTACCGATGAAATACTGGACACCCATGCCAAATTGAGCTGTGAGTTTGACCACGTCGGAATCACGGTGCAGGCGCGCATGAAGCGCACACCGAGCGATCTGGCCAAGCTACTTGCGTTACCGGGACGTATCCGGCTGGTGAAAGGTGCGTATGAAGAAATCAGCGATGTTGCCCATCAGCGCCCAAGCGAGGGGCTGGACGCTGCGTACCGCACGCTCACAGCAACACTGATTGAAAGTGGCCACCTCTGCTCGATTGCTACGCATGATTTGCAGCAGATCAACTGGGCACACGCGCTGATTGAAAAGCGCTATGGCGCGCAGCGGCCTGCCCAAGTAGAGTTTGAAACTCTGGTGGGCTTAGGCCCTGCTGCATCAGCGCGCACACTGGCCTTGGGCTACCCTACGCGCCAGTATGTGGTCTACGGGCAGGAGTGGTTTTTGTATGTGTGCCACCGTATTGCCGAGCAGCCAGAGCGCATCTACCAAGCTGTAGCAGACGTTGTGGGGATAGAGACATGACCAGCGCAAATAGCAGCGAGCCGATCGGTCAAGTCACCCCCACGGTATACGGCAACAGCGACCGCCCTCCGCGCGGCGACTACACGCAGGCGCGTGCGGACTACACCTGCGATCAAAACTACAGCGCCTACACCGCGCAAGACCATGCCACCTATGCGCAGCTGTACGCCCGCCAGTCAGCTCTGCTACCGGGCTTGGCAGCGCAGGCGTTTATTGACACGCTGCCTCTCTTAGGCGCGAGCTCTGTGATTCCGCGTTTTGAAGATATCAACGCGCGGCTCATGCCCGCCACGGGCTGGCAGCTGGTAGGCGTGCCGGGCTTGATACCCGAGGTGCCGTTTTTTACGCTGTTGTCGCAGCGCAAGTTTCCGGTCACGACCTGGATTCGCACGCTAGAGGAGCTGGACTATATCGTGGAGCCTGATTTGTTCCACGACGTGTTTGGCCATGTGCCGCTGCTGTTTGACACGAGCTATGCCGACCATATTCAGGCGTATGGGTTGGGCGCCCTCAAGGCACACCAGCTAGAGCATGGCCCAGCGCAAATCGCTGGCGCGGTGGAGATGCTGTCGCGCCTATACTGGTACACGATTGAGTTTGGCCTGCTGCGCGAAGAGACTGCGGGTGAAGTACAACTGCGCGCTTATGGCGCAGGCATTTTGAGCAGCGGTGGCGAGCTGCCCCACAGCATCACATCGGCTGCGCCTAGGCGCGTGAGCCTGTGCACAGAGACTGATTTGCTGGGCTGCATGGCGTCCACCTATAAGATTGACACTTACCAGCAGCAGTACTTTGTGATCGACAGTTTTGAGGCTCTGTTGGAGCTCACCGCTGCAGACTTCACCCCTTATTACTCCGCATTACCTAAGCCTGCTGCATAAACCAAAAAGCAAAAAGCAAAAAGCGGGCAAGGTAACTTGCGCTGCACTGCCCACAACGGTTACGACACCGCCTGCGGCCTGTGTCGTTAGCATCCGACATCGCAGTTACACCGCCAGCTGTAAGCTTAGCGCTCGCAATCGGTGTGCCGTCTTGTGCATGCAACACACGGCCCACTACACTGGCTTGACTACCGCTGGGCCCAGTTCATGGACCCGCTGGAATGCTGCCACCCCCCGCCACCGCAGGCGGCTAGCCCTGCAACTGCCAGCAGGCGCACGTTCATTAATCAATTTGTATACAGTTTGCGCCTACATTTGCCAATTTTTAAGCGCTTCGATGCTGAGATACGCCAGCTCGGCCAGCAGGGCCACCTGCGCAGCTGCGTCGTGCGGCCATTGGCCTTGCATGCATGACTGCTCTAATGTGAAACAGGCATCGGTCAGCGCTATGGCACCCACGTTCGATGCTGCGCCTTTGAGCGCGTGTGCAGCGCGCGACAAATCGGCGCTGTGGCTGGCTTGGTAGGCTATCAAAATATCTTCTGAGCGCTGCGGCGCGTCGCTCACAAACAGCGCAATCACCTCGCGCGTCATGGTGCGTTCGTCGTCGTCAAACTCTTTGAACTGCTCCAAGCGGCTCCAGTCGATCAGCACATGCGAGGCCTGGGGCAATGTCGCCGCCAAAGCCGTGCCTTCAAGCATGGTGTGGCGCGCTTCTTTGGTTAATGCAGCGTAGCGCACCAGCGCCTCCGAGAGCTCGTCAATACGCAGCGGCTTGGGCAAAAATCCAATCATGCCGGCATCTAGGCAGCGCTGGCGGTCTTCTTCAAGTACCGAGGCCGTCAGGGCCACGATGGGCGGCGAAGCCGCACCGTGGGTGGACAAAATTAAACGAGCCGCCGTAAAGCCGTCCATCACCGGCATGTTGGCGTCCATCAAAATGGCTGCAAACGGCTTGGCGTCAGGCGTTCTGGCCAACGACTGCGCGACCATATCTGCTGCTTCTCGCCCGTTGATAGCAGTGGCAGCCTCATAGCCTAGCTTGGCCAGCATGGCCAATGCGACTTTAAGGTTAACGGCGTTGTCATCGGCCACCAAGATGCGTTGATTTTTAACCAACACGGGGCGCTCAGGCGCAGATGCACGGCCAGAGTCCGCGTCGACGACCAAGCGCGTGAGGGCGTCAAACAGCTGCGACTGTCGGTACGGCTTGAGCAGACGTGCGTCAAAGGCCTTGGCCGCAGCGCCGGTGGGCATAGTGCCAGATGTCAGCAGCACAATGGGCAATGCGCTCTGGGATTGCCGCAGGGTTTGTGCGAACACCTGTCCGTCCATGTCGGGCATGTGCATGTCGGTGACGACCACATCCACGCTGTTATACGCCAGCCAATCAAGAGCGGGCTGCGCGCGCTCAAATAGCGTGGTGTGCATGCCCCAGCGCTTAAGCTGTTTGTCTAAGATGCGCAAGTTCAGCAGCGTATCGTCAATGATGATGGCCGTTTTGCCATTTAAGCTGGCCATCTCAAACATAGAGGCTTGCGATGCATCTGGCGTGTCAGCGTAGTCCAGCTGTGCGGTAAACCAAAATGTAGAGCCCTCGCCCAGGGTGGACTCCACCCCCACGGCGCCGCCCATGATGTGAGCCAAGCGTTTGCAAATGGCCAAGCCTAGGCCCGTGCCGCCATACTTGCGCGTAGTCGACGCATCTACTTGGGTGAACGATTGAAACAATCCCGGTTGACGGTCTGCCGGAATACCGATACCGGTGTCTTTGACGCGAAACTCGAGCAGCGCTTTAGTGCCCAGCGCAAAGTCTTGCAGCAAGGCTGCGCTGACCAAAATCTGGCCTTTTTCGGTAAACTTAATGGCGTTGTTAATGAAGTTGATCAGCACTTGGCGTAGGCGCGTTACGTCTCCGCGCACCCACAGCGGCACATCGTCGCCCATGTCTGCAAGTAGCTCCAGGCCTTTTTCGCGGGCACGGGGCGCTGCGATGTCGCACGCTTCTTCAATCGTAGCTTGCAGGTTCAATGGTTCGTTTTCTAGATCGAGTTTGCCTGATTCGATTTTAGAAAAATCCAAAATATCGTCGATCACACCCAGCAGCTGATCGCTGGAAATGCGCATGGTGTGCACATAGTCGCGCTGCTCTGGGTTCAAAGGTGTGTCGGCCAGCAGCGTGGTCATACCGACCACGCCGTTGAGCGGCGTGCGAATTTCGTGGCTCATGGTGGCCAAAAAAGATGCTTTGGCGCGCGCTGCGCCGAGCGCCTCTTCGCGCGAAGCCTCTAGCTCGGTGGTGCGTAGCGCAACGCGGTCTTCTAGGTGCTCGTTGGCGTCTTGAAGTGCGAGTGTTTGCGCCTGAATCTCAGCGCGACTGCTGGCCAGGTCTTTAGCGCTTTCATGCATGGCGCTGGCCAGTTGCTGCACTTCGTAAATGTGGGCGTTGGCTTGCAGCGCTGGCACCTCGCCACGGCCGAGCTGCTCTGCTGCTGCGGCCAAGCCGCGAAAACGCCGCGTAATGCGGTACGCAAGCCATGTTGCCAACGCTGCGCCCAGCGCTAGGGCGAGCAGCATGATGCCAGCGGTTTTTTTCAATGCGTTTTGGGATGCTGCGGCAAAATCACTCTCTGGCGCAGCCACCACCAAGCTCCAGCGCAAGCCGAGCTTTTCGCCAAACGGCTGCAGGGACACAATAATAGAATCATCACCCCCGCCTATGCGGCGAACAAAGCTCAGCCTTTGCACGGACGATTCTTGGGTTTTGCCCAAACTCGGCAGCGCTTCTGCGTAGGCCGCGCGAATCACCGGGTTCGTGCTCTGGTCGGGTTTATGGCGGTCCAGTTTGCCATCGACTTCAGTAAATAACGCATCGCCTGCAGAGCTGGCAACCAAGTACCCTTGGTCATCCATCAAAAAAGCCGATCCGCGCGGACTGATGATCATGCTTTGCAGTTGCTCTGACAGTCGCTTGAGATACAGGTCAATCGCAAACACGCCTAACGCGCTACCGCCATCTCCATCGCCATAAACTGGCTGTGACAACGTAATGAGGAGTTGTTTTTTAGATGCAGAGGCATACACCGGAGTAAAAACACGTCCTTTGTTTTCCATTGCGGCTTGGTACCACGGCCTGCCGCGGGGCTCATAGTTTTTAGCCTCTGTCGGCATGCCTTGGCTGCGGTCCCCAGGGAACTGGGCCGAAAAATAGCGCCGTCCCTCGTCGCCTTTGTTACGTATGCCTACGCGTATCAACCCATCACCTATGGGCTCAACACCTAAAAAGTCGCCTCCCGCTGTGCCAAAGTACATGTACGAAGCATTAGGCGTCATGCGCGTCATCGAGAACGCAGCTTGCTCAAACAGCTCGGGCTTTAGCAGTAAATCTCTGGCGCGTTGATTGTCCGAGCCATTGGGCTGCACCGGTAACAAACCATTGAAAATAATATGTGCCTGACCCAAGTGTTCTTCTGCGTCTAGCTGCACCCGCTGGCTCACATCAGTGAGGATTTTTTCAGCCAATAAATCGACAGTTTGCTGGTTGCTGCGGTACAGCATCCAGCCTACCGTGGCGGCAGGCACCAAACAAAACACCAACAAACTGATAAGAAAAATACTGCGCAGTGACCATGTGCTGGACAGCACTTTTTGAATCCATTGGCGCATCACTGTAGCCCGACAATTTCAACAGCATCTACCGGCATGTTGCGCCCGGGCGTTTGCAGCATAGAGCGCCCGCCTGTGCGCACTGCGCCCGTCACTAAGCGCGCGGTTTGCACACTAGCGGCAATCGTCCACGCCAACTGCGGCTGGCCAGCAAACATTTTGAGTGCCACGGTGACGGTGTCGCCCACCGGGGTGGTTTGGCCGCTGCTGCCAAACAAACCGTCTAGCTTGGCAAACGCGACCGGCCCGGAGTGCAGCGCCACGCTCAAGCGAAAAGTGGGCAAGCCGCGCTCGCCAAAACGTTGCTTGACGTTGGCGTCGATGCGGCGCGTGGCATCAGCCAGGCCCACAGCCGCACGCACAGCGCGCAAACCATGATTGACAGATACGGTGTCACCCGCATCTACGA
Organism: Polaromonas sp.; assembly: GCA_031431335.1. GTDB lineage: Bacteria > Pseudomonadota > Gammaproteobacteria > Burkholderiales > Burkholderiaceae_C > JAAFIP01. Next base: position 7,712 of record JANPDG010000120.1, read on the forward strand.
AGACACAGAGCATGCCATCGCCCACAAACTGCATGTAGTGGGCACCGAACAAATGCACCGTATCTCCTACACTGCCATAAAACTGCTGCACCACCTCGCCCAGCTCTGTGCTAGAGAGTTTTTGTGTCCATTGTCCGTAGTCACACATGTCTGCAAACAGCACGGTGGCGCTGGTGAACTTTTCGTTATCCTGCACCAAGCCCCCGTCAGGCCACTGCTCGCTGAGTGACTTGGCCATTCGGCCTTCATACAGTTTGCTAATTTTGTGTCTTTGCTCTTCTAGCGCTTCAGTTACAGCCACATCCACTACCTGGGCGCGCATCGCGTCTGCGCGGATCAGCTTATTAAGCTGTGCGTTGACAGCCTCGCGCAGCTCTTGGGGGGCAAAGGGTTTGGTTAAATAATCATCGGCACCGGTGGTCATGCCTTGGCGCATGTGTGTGCGGTCTTGTAACGAGGTCAGCAAGATCACGGGCGTTGTTGCCAGCGCTGGGTCGTTGCGCACTTGGTCGAGCACTGCAAAGCCGTCCATATGCGGCATTTGCACGTCACTGACCACCAAGTCGGGCTTGAACTCACGGATCAGCTCCAAGCCCTTGGCGCCGTCATCAGCGGCCATTACATCAAAGCCTTCCTTTTTGAGCACTTGGCTCACAAGCATGCGGGTGCCCGCGTCATCATCCATCACAACTATCAACGGCATGGTTTATCCTTATTTTTCAGATGTGTTGTGTCATTCTTGCATTAGCGCCCAGCAGGCCTGAATGACGTCGGTATCGTGGACCATGGCGACATGTCCCAATCCGCTTAGCTGTCGATTATCCGCACCTTCCAGCATGGCCATAGACACGGGGAATACAATGTTGTCGCAGTTTGAGTAAAAACACACATATTGCGCTGCTTGTCCGACATTTTCTAGCGCCGCCAAGCTCTTGAGCCAGGGGCTATTCAGTTGCATTTGCGCACCATTCTGCGAATGTGCAAATAGGCTGATCCATGTGCCGTGGTGGGGCGTGCCCAATGTGATCACCCGCCGCACGGCTAACGACGGCTGGCTTTGTGTCGCCTGCCAAGCACGAATCGCTAGTCCGCCCATGCTATGTCCTACGAGCACAGGGGGCACGCCTGTGGCTTCTCGCACTTCGCGCACAGCCCTGTCAATAATAGCAATGTATTCGTTAATCGACCCAAAAGCAGGCTCTAAATCTACTGCTACGAACGCACGCCCTTCGCTGAGCAAACGGCGCATCCAATGCGTCCAAAATCCCCGATTACAAAAAAATCCATGCACTAATACGATACCAGGCAAGGCTTTGTCGGCGCCCTTGCTACCGACACATGCTGCAGGTAAATGGTCTGGCAAAGCACCGCGCCTAAAAGGTTGCCACCAGTTAAACACCACCACCGAGCTGCACAGCTCGCCCCACCATGCCTGCAGGTGTTTAGCTGCTGTGGCGCGCGGCGTACTGTCGCTGCGATTAACGACGTATAAACAGACAAACTGCGCCGCCTCAACCACTACCATGATGGTAAACGGCATCACAACCCACACCAGCACCCAAACTGATTGCTGCTGCCATTGATGCAGCGCGACCGCCCAGCAAAGTCCAGCTATGCCAACAGTCAGTAATCGTTGAATCCAAGCATTTAACATGCATCTAATGTAATAGCTTTGGCTTACGCCGTGAATACGGGTTTGCTATAGATCGCTCGATTATTTGTTCGGCTTTTTTATCATTTTTACGACGTATATATTCAATAGTATGCTATTTATTTAATAGCATTTTTGATGATTTTGTCTTATTTTTAGACCACGGCATCACTACAATGCAGCAGCGACCTGTCAGATAGATTTAGCGAACCCTTCAACCGCTCTGTCCTGCAGGATGGGTACACTTATGTGTGTATGCCAGCACGCCTTGATTCTCTCCTTAAAGCATCTCATCCCGTTCGCTTGTCTGCTCAGCTAGGCTCGATCAGCAATGCCTTGGCGGTGGTCGATGGCCTGCGTGCTGAACATGCCGCTCAGCCTGCATTAGGCGCTTTGGTTTTAGCTGTCAAACGTGTGCAATCTTCACGCTTTCAACGCAACTACGCCGACATACTCAACCATCGCGATTGGGGAGCGGCCGCGCGGTTTTTTTTGCAAGACCTGTATGGGGATCATGATTTTGCGCAACGTGACCAAGAGTTTGGCCGTATTGCGCCCGCCATGCAGCGGATGTTTCCAGCGTCCGTTTTGGTAGTAGCCACGACATTAGTGCACCTGCACGCAATCAGCGAACAACTAGACCATCAAATGGCAATGGTTTTGTATATGCACACCGCAGCTTCAGCAAGCGACCATGCAGTGAACGCGGCTTATGTTCGGGTTTGGCGACATGTGGGCCAGGCGCCTGCACGCCAGGAACAGCTAGACATGGTGCTGCACTTAGGCGACGAGTTGGTTGCACTGACCCGTACTCCCGGCCTGCGTATCATGCTGCGCATGATGCGTGGCCCTGCTGCTGCGGCTGGTTTGCAACACTTGCAGGCCTTTTTAGAGCGCGGCTTCGACACCTTTGCAGCCATGCAGCGCAGCCCATCGGGCGCAAGCGCATTTCTCAGCACCGTGAAAACGCGCGAAACTGCTTGGATCGCCCGCTTGTTTGATACCAGTGTGACAAACACCACTGGCTCTGCAGATTGGCCTGAACTAGAATGATTTGAACTTCGCACTGGAGACACCATGGATAAAATTTGGCTCAAAAGCTATCCCGCCAATGTTCCTCACGGTATTGATTCATCTCAGTACCATTCATTGACCGCACTGCTGGAAGAGAGCTTTAGGAAGAACGCGACCAATCCCTTCACTGTATGCATGGATCAGTGGATGAGCTATGGTGAAGTTGACCGCCTGTCTGCTGCATTGGGCGCTTGGCTGCAAAGCAAAGGCCTGGAGCCTGGTGCCCGCGTTGCCATCATGTTGCCCAACATTCCACAATTTCCGGTCACAATGTCTGCGGTCTTGCGCGCTGGTTACACCTGCGTTAATGTCAATCCCCTATACACGCCGCGAGAACTAGAGCACCAGCTCAAAGACTCTGGGGCCACAGCGATTGTCATCTTAGAGAATTTCGCCAGTACGTTATCGGAAGTTATTGAATCGACTGCTATCACGCATGTTGTCATGGCGTCTATGGGTGATTTATTAGGCTTTTGGTACGGACACTGGTTGACTTTTGCAGTGCGCCATTTAGCCAAGATGGTGCCCGAATATAAATTGCCTTTATCTCACAACAGGCAGGTCACTTCATTCAAACGTGCGCTATCAGAAGGCAACAACTTGTCACTCAAGCCATGCCAAGCCAACATGGACAGCATTGCATTTTTGCAATATACCGGCGGCACAACAGGTCTTAGCAAAGGTGCGGTGTTAACGCATCGCAATATTGTGAGTGCTGTCCTGCAAGCTGAAGCATGGTTCAGTCCAGCACTGTCCGACATTGGCGATACTCGGAAAATTAACAGTATCGCAGCCCTGCCCCTGTACCATATCTTCGCATTATCTATTTGTTTGACGGCCATCCGTTGGGGTTCGCAATTGACTTTAATCCCTAACCCAAGGGATTTTGGCAAGTTCATTGAGGTGCTTAAAAAACGACCCTTCCACATGTTGCCCGCTGTCAACACTTTGTTCAATGCGCTGTTGCAGCACCCTATGTTTAAGACTGTTGACTTTTCGCAGCTGCGCGTTTCGCAGGCGGGTGGCATGGCGGCCTCCGAAGGAACGGCCAACCACTGGCTCGATGCCACCGGTTGCCCGATGATTGAAGGCTGGGGCATGAGTGAAACTTGCGCCATGGGCACGAACAACCCCCCTGACAGCAAAGGTTTCAGTGGCACCATTGGCTTGCCTCTTCCTGGTATTGATATCGCCATCAAGGACGATGATGGTCATTCACTGGCTGTCGGTCAGTCTGGCGAGATTTGCATTCGCGGGCCGAATGTGATGGTGGGCTATTACAACCAGCCTGAAGAAACTGCTAAATCATTCACTCACGATGGATTCATGCGCACGGGCGACGTAGGCATCATGGATGAGCGTGGATACACCAAGATTGTGGACCGTAAGAAAGATATGATTATTGTCAGCGGATTCAACGTTTTTCCCAATGAATTAGAAAATGTCATTTCTTTGTGCCCAGGCGTCATTGAGTGTGCCGCGATCGGCGTGAATGATGCCAAACAAGGTGAGGCGATCAAAGTATTTGTAGTGAAGAACGATGCCATGCTCACCGAAGAAGATGTTGCTAAATATTGTCGTCAACATCTCACGGGCTACAAAGTGCCTAAATACATCGAGTTCAGAGATGAACTGCCGAAGTCTAATGTGGGCAAAATTCTACGGCGTGAGCTACGAAGTAAATAATCCACTCACTCATCCACGCGCTTAGCTTTGACTGCGACTCACACCGTGTTGAATGTCACCCAGAATTGACCCGCTAAGCCCTGTACTGGTCAAGTAATTTTGGACAGTTTGATAGATTCTTTTGATGTCGATTCACGCTCGAAAGCGTTGGGTGACAGGTTGCCCGGTTTTGAGTGCAGTCTAATGCTGTTGTAAAAGCCAACAATATAGTCAGCAATATCGTTTGCGGCTTCACTGTGGTTAGCATAGTCTCTCTGCCAAACCCGCTCCATTTTCAGATTCAAGAAGAAGCGCTCCATGACCGCGTTATCCCAGCAGTTTCCTTTGCGGCTCATGCTGCCGATCAAGCCATGTTTGGTCAGCAGCGCTTGATGCTCAGAGCTTGCGTATTGCGTGCCCCGATCTGAATGCACGATCAGCCCGGGAGGCTGGATTTCTTTGAACGATAGCCATCTGCAAAGCCGCACACACCAAGCCAGCTGGCATGGCATTGGCCATCGCCCAGCCCACGATCTTGCGCGAGTGCAAATCCAGTACCGCTGCCAAATACAGCCAACCGCTTTTCGTGCGGATATAGGTGATATCGGCCACCCAGACTTGGTTGGGTAAAGCTTGCTTAAACTGCCTGTCCAGCACATTGGGCGAGACAGCCAGGCCATGCTTGCTATCAGTTGTGTGGACGAACTTGCGCCGCCAAACAGGCCGCAAGCCATTGAGCTTCATCAAAGTGCGCACCCGGTGTCTGCCCATAGACTGGCCACGTGCAGCCATGGCAGTGCGTAGTCTGCGGCTGCCATACGCCTTATGGCTTGCGGCAAAGGCTGCTTTAAGGTGTACGCTGTCAGTGCACACCGCCTGCCCGGCTAGGCGTTGTTTGCGCACTGCAGCGTTTGCGTAGTAGCCTGAGCGGCTAACTTCAAGGACGCGGCACGATTGGCTGACAGCGACTTGGGGGCAAGCCTTCTTTTGCAGGTCTTCAATAAGTTTGTAGCTCACCTGAGTTCCCGGTCAAAGAAGGCGGACGCTTTTTTTAATATGTCTACGTCGCCTCTGAGTTGCTTGTTCTCCTGCTCAAGCTGCCTGATGCGTTGGTGCTCTGCGGTCAAGGGTTTGCCAACGCAGCTTTGCCCTGATTGCTCTGCTTCAAACTGGCCGAGCCAGCGCCTGACGGCGGTTCTCCACGTTTCATGTCTTTGCAGACTTGGGCGATGCTTAGGCCCTGCGCCTTGATCATTTGAACGACTTGTAACTTGAAGCTTGTGTCAAATACTCTTCTTGATTTCGGATTGCTCACGGTTTATGCCATTTCGGTTTTAACGACCTATCGGGCTGTCTGTTTTTATTAGACCACTACAGTACGAGCGCACAAAACAAAACGCCCACTCAAATGAGTGGGCGTATGCTTTATAAGAGCCTGACGATGTCCTACTTTCACACGGGAACCCGCACTATCATCGGCGCTAAGTCGTTTCACTGTCCTGTTCGGGATGGGAAGGAGTGGTACCAACT
>JANPDG010000121.1:0-2844 GCA_031431335.1 Polaromonas sp.
CGTAAAGTTTTCACCCGCAGTTAATGTACCGGGCGCGTCCACACTTAAATAAAACCCGCAGCGCTGGGTTTGCACCATCAGCTTGGATGCCAAGCTAAAGCCCATCACGGCGTTAAATTTAAAACACGGCTCGCGCGGCGCGGCCACGCGCAGCGCTACTTGCGCAAACTGCAGCACATCGCCCACATACACGTCTTGCTCCAGCAGTCCGCTGATGCTGAGGTTTTCCCCCGCAAAGCCCGCAGGCAGCGCCTCGTCAAACATGCTCAACCCATGCGCACGCCGCGCGGTCTGCCAAAAGGCATAGTGCTCTTGCGGGTAGGCGTACACCGCCTTGTCCAGCCCGCCGTGCACGCTCAGGTCGGCCACCTCGTCTGCTTGCCCATTCGCCACCAGCCCCAAGCGCGTGACCTGCACGGCCCCGCCCACTGCGCGCTTGCCAATGCCCGAGAGCACCTTGCGCCCACCCGCGAGCAGCGGCGCAGCGCGGCCCAGGTTGATACTGTGCAGGCGATACGACTGTGGATGTGGCAAGTTCATGGATAATGATTTACTATAGAAAACGTAGCTAATAGGGCTTAATTGGATTGATCTGCACCGCGCGCAGGCTAATTGTTAGAATATGTAAATGACTTGCAAATCAGTGTCCAAGTTTATCCTGCAGTGCGCTTGTGCGCTGTGGGTGCTGGCCGCGTGTGGCCTGGCGCAGGCGCAGATTCAGCGCTCTATTGTCAACCCCAGTTTTGAGCTGCCTTTTACGGGCGCGCGCGCCACTTCGCTGAGCCCGTTTTTTACGTCCACCAACTGGATCGCCGTGGACGCAGGCGAGATTCCGGGCTGGGAAACCACCCATCCTCTGGTGACCAACGGCTGTCCAGCTGGTGGTGCCATCAGGCCGGCCTACAACTGCACGCCTATTGAGCTGTGGGCCAACAGCTTTTTAGGCGTGGTGCCTGCGCAGGGCATTGTGCTGGCAGAGCTCAACGCCTACGTGTCATCTAAATTATTTCAGAACATCTGCATGAACAATGGCGAAGTGTTCAACTTTGATTTTGCCCACCGAGGGCGCGGCGGGCCTGACCAAGCGCAGTTTCAAATTGGCGTTGCCAACACCGTGATTTTGGACGTGACGACCAATGCTACTGGCACAGGTGTGATCAACGCGGGTGGCGCAACGGGTACCAGCGCCACCGCCATTGCCAACAACTGGCGGCGCTACGCAGGCACCTACACGTATACGGGCGCTAGTGGCGTGCAGCCACTGGGCTTTTCGTCAGTAACGACAACGGGTGGCGACGGGTTAGGCAATTTGCTGGACGATATCAACATTTCTCTGAAGCCCTATGTTGAATTTATCGGTAGCGCAGGCAGCGCCGTGGAGGGCGGGGCAGCCGCGCCGCCGCGCATCAAAATAGTGGGCACCGTGCCAGCGGGCGGCTTGGTGCTCACGCTGGCTATTGGCGGCACCGCCGTGCTGGGCAGCGACTTTAGCTACACCGGTGCCACCACACTGACTGCCATCAGCGGCAGTACCAGCACACTGAGCGTCACCGTGCCGCCCGGCAACTACAGCGATGCCACTGCCAACAACATATTTAACCTGCCCATCAGCCCGGTGGACGACGGCGTGATTGAAAACAACAAAACTGTGCTGATCACCATGCCTGCCAACGCAGCCGCCACCCCGTTTGTCAACGCCAACACCACCGCCTGCGGCGGCGCAGTGACCCCCGTCTACACCCACACCGTGGTAGACAACGACATTGACCTGCGCGCCACCAAAAGCGTGAACCTTACAGGCGTACGCCCGCTGGGCAGCACCGTGGTCTACACCCTCACGTTTGCCAACATCACGCCCGCCGTGCTGACCCTTGCGCCTTTGAACGGGCACGACGCAGCGCAAGTCAGCATCAGCGATGCACAGCCTGCAGGCATGACATTTACCTCGTGGGCCTGCACTGCTACGGGCACCACCTGCCCCACGGCTTCAGGCAGTGGGGCTGTCTCGCAAACCGCCAGCCTGCCTGTGGGCGCGCAACTGGTCTACACCGTGCAAGCGCTACTAGGCAGCACCAGCCTGTGCGGGCAAACCGTGGTTAACACGGCCACTATTGCCGCAGTAGCCAGCAGCCCCAGCGGTGCAGTGCTTGCCGAAGGCACCAGTGTGCAAGGCAATGGTGCCTATGTATTTCAGCCCAACTCAGCCACAGCCACCAGTACAGTGCAGCCCTGCGCGTCAGTGTCGATCAGCAAATCCAACAGCGTGGGCACCCTCAGCGCGGGCCAAACCACTGTCTACGACCTAGTAGCCACCAACGCCGGCCCGCAGAGTGCCGACGGCGCGCTGCTCAAAGACCCCTCCGTGTCTGGCCTGGTCTGCACCGCAGTGGCCTGCACCGGCGCCACAGGCGCAGCCAGTTGCGCATCCGTCCCAGCTGTCACGGTGCCATTGCTGCAAGGCAGCGGCATCGTGCTGAGCAGCTTTCCGGCCAACAGCAGCTATACCTTTAGCGTGACTTGTGGAGTTTTATAATCGCCAATATGCTATTTAAATAATAGCTAACTATTGAATATCCACGTCGGAAAACCGCCAAAAACTTGGGGTATAGTTAAATCTACAAACCACCATAGTTACCATAGTCATTCATGCCCAACGCCACGCCACGCCCCATACGCTACTGGCTCATGAAGTCCGAGCCCGCCGACTGCAGCATCGACGACCTGGCCACCCGCCCCACACAAAGCGTGCCTTGGGTAGGCGTGCGCAACTACCAAGCCCGCAACTTCATGCGCGATACCATGCGGGTGGGCGACCTGGCTTTCTTCTACCACTCCAGCTGCCCT
>JANPDG010000122.1:0-61468 GCA_031431335.1 Polaromonas sp.
CGACAGCAATAGCACCACGCCCAGTGCCGCCGCGCCCACGCCCAGCCACGCGCGTGGGGCCAGCTTGTCTTTAAAAATCCACGCGCCGATCATGGCGCTGAAAATCGGCATGGTGTAGCCCAAGATAGCAGCGCGGCCAGACGACAGCAGCTTAATGGCGATGATGATGCAGCCGTGCCAGATGAACATATTGAATAGGGCCAAAATGAGCAGTTCGCGCCAGTGCGCACGCGGGATGGCAAAAGGCACTTTCAAAAGGCGCAGGCCCAGTGCCAGTACCGGGATGCCCAGCCACATCGACAGGGCACGAAAGGTCAACGGTGGGAAGTCTTGCACGCCTACTTTCATCACCGGCCAGTTCAGGCCCCACACGATGGTCAACCCCACTAAAAGCCACAGTTGTGTGGGCGACAGGCGTTGCATGTAAGGACGGGTGCGATTTTGCGGGTGTTATTAGCGCTTAGGTACGCTATCGTCCATCGCTTTGCGTTGGCGCTCTACAAAGTCGTCAAACGTGTTGATGCCGCGCAGCTGCAAAATAGTGTTGCGCACCGCCGCCTCTACCAGCACAGCAATGTTACGGCCCGCTTCTACCTGAATCACCACTTTGCGGATTGGTATGCCCAGCACATCTTGTGTGAGGGGTTCATACGGAATGCGCTCGTAGTCGCGCTCCATGGTTTGGCGGCGCACCAAATGCACAATCAACTTCAAGCGCATTTTGCGGCGCACGGCAGTCTCGCCAAAAATGGCGCGAATATCTAGCAGACCAATGCCGCGCAGCTCTAGCAAGTTTTGCAGCAGCTCGGGGCAGCGGCCCTCGATGGTGGTTTGGTTAACACGAAACAAATCCACCGCGTCGTCTGCCACTAGGCCGTTGCCGCGTGAAATCAGCTCCAGGCCCAGCTCACTTTTGCCCAGGCCCGACTCGCCGGTGATCATCACGCCCAGGCCCAAAATATCCATAAACACTCCGTGCATGGTGTGGCGGTCAGCAAAGTGGCGCGACAGGTAAGCGCGCAGCACGTCGATCACAAACGCTGCCGACTCAGAGGTTTGGAACGCGGGAATTTGCGCACGCTCGCACATAGACAGCAGCTTATCGGGAGGTGTTTGGTCGTCCGCAATGATCAGCATGGGCGGCTCTAGCGTGACGATGCGTGAGATGCGGCGTGCGCAATCCTCAGGATCAGAATTGGTCAGGTAAGCCACCTCACGCTCGCCCAGCACTTGCACGCGGTAGGGGTGAATGTAGTTTAAGTAGCCCACCAGGTCTGCGCCTGAGCGGGCAGCGCGCACGGCCACCTCGTCGAACCGGCGCTCAGATGCGCCAAGGCCTGCCACCCAGTCCCACTTAAGGTGCTCGCGGTGGTCTTCAAACAGCACATCGGCGCTGATGACGGAGGGTTTCATAGGGTGTAGGTTAGTAGCACTATGGGCTGTATCTTAGCGCGCCTACGGGTTGCGCTCACCCACTGCGCGCCACGGCCAGTGCCGTTGTAGGCGCTACTGCGGTTTAAGCGGCAGCCGCCAAGCCCACTGTAGCCGACTGCCAGTTGGCAATCAGGCTGTGCAGTACATCGGCTTGCTCGGCAGACTTGATGCGCTCGCGCAGTGGCGCGTCGCTCAGCAGCTCGGCGATTTCAGACAAAATTTCGAGGTGCTTTTGGGTGGCTGCCTCTGGCACCAGCAAAAATATCAGCATGCCCACGGCCTGCTCATCGGGCGCGTCAAAACCAATTGGCTGGCTCAGGCGAAACACCGCTGCCATCGGCGCTTTGAGACCCTTGATACGGCCGTGCGGTATGGCTACGCCGTGACCCAGGCCAGTAGAGCCCAAGCGCTCACGCGCAAACAAACTGTCAGTGACCAGCGCACGCGAGAGGCCGTGAAGATTTTCAAACAGCAGCCCGGCTTCTTCAAAAGCACGCTTTTTACTGGTGGCATCAATACCCACTAGCACTTGCGATGGGGGCAATATGGCAGCAAGACGGTTCATGTAGTACGGTGAATCACAACACATTGGTCGGGAATCGAATTATGCACCCGTAGTAACCCGAATACTAGAAAACGTGCACTATTTCCGTTCTAAGTTGTGGGTTGATGCGGTTTAAAGCCAATTTGCAGGCTGATGCGTTGATTTTGCGTTTTTTATAATGCTTTTAGCTTAAATCTTGTTCGCCGCAATGGTGCCTACTATCTGCCCACAGGATCGCCCTAGTCATCGCCTTCGTCATCGCCTAGTTTTCTTACGGCAGTGCGGTGAACACCGCGTACCATGGAGCGTATGTCCAGCATCGACCACAAATGGCTTGAAGACTTTATTGCCTTGGCACGCGAGCGCAGCTTTAGCAAAGCAGCCCTCACGCGCCATGTGACGCAGCCGCAGTTTAGCCGCCGCATTCGTGCGCTTGAGCTGTGGCTGGGCGCTGATGTGGTCAACCGCGCCAATGTTCCGCTCACGCTGACCGACGCAGGCGAGCAGCTGCTGCCGGTAGCGCGCAACACCACCACCGCTCTGACCGACCTGCAAGGCCGTATCCAAAGCACGCAGCGCGGCGGCGGCGACTGGGTGGTGCTGGCCACTGGCCGCACGCTGTCGCGCACCTGGGTGCCGCTGTGGGTGCAGAGCCTGCGCCGCAACATGGGCGCGCCGATCAAGTTGCGCTTGATCACGGGGTCCATCAACGATGCGGTGGTTGCGCTAGAGCAAGGCCACGCCGACTTTATGCTCAGCTACAGCCACCCACGCCTGCAGCTCAGCCTCGACCCCAGTGCGTATGACTGCATTACGGTAGCCAACGAAGAGCTGGTGGCCGTGTCTGCCCCCGCCATGAGCAGCACGCCCGGACAGCCGCTGCACTGCCTGCCCGGTAGCCCTAAGCAACCCGTGCCCGCGCTGCGCTACGCCCCCAGCCTGGCGCTGCACCTGATCTTGCAAGACCTGCTAACCCGCGACACCCGCAGCCTGTATCTGCACGACGTGATGGAGTCGGACTTTGCCGAGTCACTGCACGAGCAGGCGCTCAATGGCCAAGGCGTGGCCTGGCTGCCGCGCTCGCTGGTGCGCGCCGACCTGCAAAGCGGCCGCTTGGTGCTGGCCGACCCAAGCGGCACCCCCGCACGCTTTGACGTGCAGCTGTTTCGCCCCCGCAACCTGCGCAACGCGCTGGCGCAAACGGTGTGGAAAGCCAGTTTAGAGGCGCTATCAGGCTAAAGCGCAAGCTACTAAAAGCCAGCTCGGTAGTTTTCGCATCAGGGTATGCGCTTTGCGCAATCGCGCCCATCCCCCACCCCTTACTCTTGGTTACCCACCACAACGGAGACAACCATGGGCTTTCAAATGACTTGCTTAACCTTATTGCGCAGGGCGTTCACAGGCTTGCCTTGTATGGTCATTGCATTGACCGCACTTCCAGTAGCAGCACAAAAACCACTCACCCTGATGGTGGGCTACCCGGCAGGTGGCAGCGTGGACTTGGTAGCGCGCACCTTGGCAGAGCCACTGGGCAAAAAGCTAGGCCGCACCGTGGTTATCGAAAATGCAGCTGGGGCGGGCGGCACCATTGCAGCTAAAAAGGTGGTCGATGCTGCACCGGATGGCAACACTCTGCTGCTGGGTTCGGGCAGCGAAGTCACCATCGCCCGGCTGTATAACCAGGCGATTAAATACAACGGCGAGACCGATCTGAGCGCTATCGGTTTGATCGGCAGCACGCCGATGGTGCTGGTGGCCAGTGGCAAGTCGGGTATCAAAACCACCGACGAGCTGATTGCTTTGGCCAAGCGCGAGCCTAAAAAGCTCTCGTTTGCTTCGTCTGGCATCGGCACGCCACTGCATGTCGCGGGCGAGCTGTTCAATCTCAAGGCTGGCACCCGCTTGACCCATGTGCCTTACCGGGGTGCTGCGCCTATGGTGCAAGACGTGCTGGGCGGTACGATCGACCTGGGCGTGTTTGTGCTGTCCTCTGCGCTGCCGCATATCCAGTCGGGCAAGATGGTGGCGCTGGGCGTGACATCGCCCAGCCGTTCGCGCGCCGCCACCCAAGTAGCGCCGCTAGGGGATCACAGCAAACTCAAAGGCTTTGATATAGGTGTATGGTTTGGACTGCTAGGCCCAGCCAAGCTGCCAGCCGCCGATGTGGCCCGCTTCAACACTGCGCTGCGCGAGGTGCTGCAAGATCCCGCCGTATGGCGCAAGCTACAAGAGGCAGGCATCGACACCCAACCCGGCAGCCCGCAACAACTGCGCGATTACATCCGCACAGAGACCAAGCGGGTACAAAGTGTGGTCATGCAAGCCTTATCGCAAGGCGCTAACTGAGCCATAAACGCTATCTATTTAATAGCTAATTATCTAATATCCACGTCGGAAAACTGCCTTAAATCTGGGTAGACACAGAATCCCACACTACATCACCCAAAGTACCCGAAAGCTGTCTGAAATCTTGCAAAACTAATTCCACTTACGCTCTAAAATCAGTCATATCCCTACAGGAGAAACGACGTGCGTATATTAATTGCCGAAGATGACCAAGTGCTAGCCGATGGCCTGCTGCGCACGCTGCGCAGCTCAGGCGCGGCGGTGGACCATGTGACCGATGGCGCGCAGGCTGAGTCTGCGCTGATGACGCACACCGAGATTGACCTGCTTATTCTCGACTTGGGGCTGCCCAAAATGCACGGTCTAGAGGTGCTCAAGCGCCTGCGCAGCCGCGGCTCTACCCTGCCAGTGCTGATCTTGACGGCGGCAGACGGCGTAGAGGAGCGCGTCAAGGGGCTCGATTTGGGCGCAGACGACTACATGGCAAAGCCGTTTAGCCTGCAAGAGCTAGAAGCGCGCGTGCGCGCACTCACGCGCCGCACCACCGGTGGTGCCACCACGCTCATTAAGCACGGCCCACTGCACTACGACCAAGCCGGTCGTGTGGCCACTATTGACGGCAAGATGGTCGATCTATCGGCCCGCGAGCTGGGGCTGCTCGAAGTGCTGCTGGTGCGCTCAGGCCGTTTGGTCAGCAAAGACCAGCTGGTCGAGCGGCTGTGCGAGTGGGGCGAAGAGGTGAGCAACAACGCGATTGAGGTGTATATCCACCGCTTGCGCAAAAAGATTGAAAAAGGCCCGATTCGCATCGCCACGGTGCGCGGGCTGGGCTATTGTTTAGAAAAAATCCCAAGCTAGAGCGCTTGCCACTGCGCTATTCCTGTGAAAATCTTCCAGCGCGAGCAGCGCAGCCTGTTTGGCGAGATCTTAGATTGGATGCTCACTCCGCTGCTGCTGCTGTGGCCTATCAGCTTGGTGCTGACCTGGCTGGTGGCCCAAGGCATTGCCAGCAAGCCGTTTGACCGGGCACTGTCATTTAACGCGCAGGCCCTGGCCCAGTTGGTGAGCGTGCAAAACACGCGGGCGCAGTTTAATTTGCCGCAGCCCGCGCGCGAGATTTTGCGGGCTGATGACTCCGACCTGGTGTACTACCAAGTGCTGGGGCTCAAAGGCGAATATTTAAGCGGCGAAAAAGACATGCCCCTGCCCCTAGAAGGCGAGCCGATTGAGGTGGGCAAAGTCAAGCTGCGTGACGATGAGATGCGCTCATTGGCTGTGCGCATTGCGTATGTGTATGTCACGGGCACGCCAGACGATCTGACGGATACACAGAACGCTTTGGCAGACTCTGTGGCGGCCAGCGCAGCGCCTGCCAGCAGCAGCCCGGCAGCAGGCAGCACCACCCTGGCCACTAAAAAACCGTCGTATGTCTTAGTCCAAGTAGCCGAAACACTCGAAAAGCGCTCTACGCTGGCCACCGAAATCGTCAAGGGTGTCATGCTGCCGCAGTTTGTGATTTTTCCGCTGGCGGTGTTTTTGGTGTGGCTGGCCTTGGTGCGCGGTATCCGGCCCTTGTCAGAGCTAGAAGACCGCATCCGCGCCCGCAAGCCAGACGACCTGAGCCCAATTGACGAAAAAACCGTGCCTTTTGAAGTGGTGCCGCTGGTCTCGTCAGTCAACGACCTGCTGGCGCGCCAAAAGCAAGCCACTGCGGGGCAAAAGCGCTTCTTGGCAGACGCTGCGCACCAGCTCAAAACACCTTTGGCGGGCCTGCGCATGCAAGCCGAGCTGGCGCTGCGTGAGGGCACCAGCGAGGCCGACTTGAAGCAGTCGCTCAAACAAGTCAGCCGCTCTAGCGTGCGCGCCACCCACACCGTCAACCAGCTGCTGGCCATGGCCCGGGCAGAAGCCAGCGGCCAAACGGTGGCCATGCAAACCTGTGACCTGGCCAGCCTGACCATTGAGGTGGTGCAAGACTGCCTGCCCCGCGCGATGGAAAGGCAGATAGACCTGGGCTACGAGGGCGAAGAGCCCAGCCGCAGCCAAGCGCAGATACTGGGCAACCCCACGCTGATCAAAGAGATGGTGCGCAACTTGATTGACAACGCGCTGAACTACATCACGTCAACGCCTGAGCGTGCAGGTGTGGTGACGGCGCGGGTGCTGGCCGACCCGTTTGGCAGCGTCGTGCTGCTGCAAATAGAAGACAACGGCCCCGGCATACCGCAGGCTGAGCGTGAGCTGGTGCTGCAGCCGTTTTACCGCAGCCTGGGCTCTGAGGTCGACGGCTCAGGCTTGGGGCTGGCCATCGTGGCCGAAATCGCCCAGCAGCACCAAGCCAGCCTGAGCATAGAAGACACCGCGCCCCGTGCCCAGCCACCGGGCGTGCGGTTTACCCTGCGCTTTGCGCGGCATACGGGGTGAAACTGCGGGCCATCTATTGTTTATTGTTTTAGGTGATATTTTTAGCCTTTTTCCGACGTGGATATTCAATAGTATGCTATTAATTTGATACTAAATTAATAGAAAAATAGCGCATGGGTTGTGCGCAGACGCACACTGCGGCTATCATCCCAATTGACACACTACCAAATTTTGACCGGAGGTTTTTCATGGCGCTAATGGATTTCATCAAGAAGCAGTTTATTGACGTATTGCAGTGGACCGAGGAGGGCGACGGCACGCTGGCTTGGCGCTACCCGATGGCGGGCATGGAGATTCAAAACGGTGCCGCGCTCACGGTGCGCGAGTCGCAGATGGCGGTGTTTGTCAACGAAGGCAAAATCGCCGACGTGTTTGGCCCAGGCAACCACAAGCTGTCGACCCAAACCTTGCCGGTACTGACGTATTTGAAAAACTGGGACAAGCTGTTTGAGTCACCGTTCAAAAGCGATCTGTATTTCTTTAGCACCCGCCAGCAGCTGGACTGCAAGTGGGGCACGCCACAGCCGATCACCATTCGCGACAAAGATTTTGGCGCGGTGCGTATCCGCGCGTTTGGCAACTTTGCCTTCCGCATCGCCGACCCCAAGCTGTTTCACACCGAAATCTCGGGTACGCGAGATATTTATACCGTGGCCGACATTGAAAGCCAGCTGCGCGGCACCGTGCTGCAAAACATCAGCAACGCCATTGCGTCCAGCGGAATCGCGTTTTTAGACCTGGCGGCCAATCAGCAGATGTTTGCGGCGGCCTTGACCAAAGAGCTCGACCCCGTTTATGCGGCAATAGGTCTCAAGCTCGAAGGCATGACCGTACAAAACGTGTCGCTGCCCGAAGAACTGCAAAAAATCCTCGACCAAAAAATCGGCATGGGCATGGTCGGTAACGACATGGGCAAGTTCATGCAGTACCAAACCGCGCAGGCGATACCTAAGTTTGCCGAAGGCGGAGGTGGCGGCAGCGGTATTGCAGGCGACGCCATGGGCCTGGGAGCGGGCGTAGCGCTGGGCCAAGTGCTGGCGCAAAACCTGCAAGCGGGTTTGAGCGGTGCGAATAACGCGGCCTCACAAGCTGCCGCTGCTCCGGCAGGCATCAAACCCGACGATGTGATGGGCATGCTGGAGAAGCTGGGTGAGCTCAAAGCCAAAGGTATTCTGACGGACGAAGAGTTCAGTGCGAAGAAAGCTGAGCTTTTGAAGAAGTTGGTTTGATGCTCTGTGGGCGTTAAATACGGACTTCCGGACGCAGAGGACGCAAAAGTTACGCAGAGGACGCAAAAGGAATACCAAAGAATAAAAAGGGTTTGCTGTAATCAGCATACGCGTTTTATTCTTTCTAATTTGGTTTTTATTTTTTGTCTTCTTTTGCGTCCTCTGCGTAACTTTTGCGTCCTCTGCGTCCAGAAGTTCTCCCCCGCTTGGCCTCAGCCCATAAATAACTAAATTAAATAGTGGCAACAGAAATACAACGCGCCTACCGGGCCAATTGCCCCGGCTGCGGTGCGCCTGTTCAATTTGCTTCGCTGGCCAGCACGCACGCGGTTTGCGGGTTTTGCCAGAGCACGGTAGTGCGCGAGGGCGATGCGCTCAAGCGCATTGGCAAGATGGCCGAGGTGTTTGACGACTATAGTGCGGTGCAGCTCATGGCGCAGGGCAAGTATGAAAGCGTCAACTTTACGGTTGTTGGCCGCCTGCAATACAAGTACGAAGGCGGCAGCTGGAACGAATGGCTGGTGGCACTGGACGACGGGTCAAGCGCGTCGCTCAGCGAAGACAACGGCAGCTTTGTGTGGTCACGCACCCAAGCACCCTCGGCCAGTCCCCAACGCGCCTTGCCGCGCCCTGAGCAATGGGTTGTGGGCAACACCAGCGCTATCAATGGCAAGCCGTTCAGTGTGGCATCGGTCCAAGAGGTGTCGCTCATGGCAGCGCAAGGCGAGCTGCCTAAGCTGCCCAAACTGGGCGAGAAGTTTTTTGTGGTCGAGCTGCGCAGTGCCCAGGCCGAGGTGCTGTCCATCGACTACAGCAGCGAGCAGCCCAGCCTGTCGCTAGGCCGTGCTGTCGGCCTGGAAGAGCTGCAACTCAGCGGCCTCAAAGACCTGGCCAACGCCACCGGGCAAGGCGGCAAAGAAATCAAAGGCCGCCAGTTCAATTGCCCCAATTGCGGCAGCGCTGTAGAGGTCAAGCTGGCCGGCAGCAAAAGCATTACCTGCGGATCGTGCAACAGCTTGATTGATTTGAGCCAAGGTATCGGCGGTGAGCTGCGCCACGCCGAGCAAGACGAGCCGGTCAAACCGCTGATTGCAATGGGCAGCACGGGCACACTGCAAGGCAAACAGTGGCAGATTGTAGGCTTTCAGCACCGCATGGGCCATGAGGTGGGCGATGAAGACGAGAGCTTTGGCTGGGGCGAGTATTTGCTGTTCAACGCCAAAGCGGGCTTCATCTTTTTGGTGGACTCCACCGATGGCTGGAGCGTCGTCAAGCCCGCCACCGGCGCGCCCACCAAGAAGGGCAGCAACGCTCAGAGCTACCTAGGCACCAACTACACCCTGCAGTACAGCTACAAAGCCGAGACCACCTATGTCGCAGGCGAGTTCTATTGGCAAGTGGCGCGCGGACAAACCACGTTTAACGAAGACTACGCCAACGGCAAAAGCCTGCTGTCCAGCGAGCTCTCTGGCAAAGAGCTGACTTGGTCAGTGGGCAGCAAAATAGACCACACCACAGTGTCCACAGCTTTCAAAATCAAAGACCGCGACGCAGATTTTCGCCGTGCTGATGTGACGCCTTTGGCTGGCACGGGGCTAGGTCATAGCGCGGGTGGCTACAGCATCGGTGTGTGGATCATTGTGGTGATTTTTATGTTGATGATCGTCGTGTCCATGTCGCGCTGCAGCCGTGAATGTGACCCGCAAACCCAAAACTGCGCGTCCAGCCGCTCTGGCGGCGGCAGCTACGGCGGCTTTAGTTCTGGTGGTGGGCACAAGTAGTGTTACCCGCCTCACACATTATTTTTCAAGGAGTGCAACCATGGTAGATTGGCTAAAACCCGGAGCTTTTGCAGGCTCCATCGTCTTCGCGTTAATTGGTGTCGTCATTTTTTGGCTGTGCTTCATCATCATCGACAAAATCACACCCTACAACCTGTGGGAAGAAATTGTCGAAAAGCAAAACCAGGCGCTGGCTTTGGTGGTGGCAGCGATGTGCTTGGGTATTTCACTGATCGTGGCTGCTGCAATTCATGGGTAGACGGCAATCAGATGAAGATGGGGAATTTTTGAACGCAGAAGGCGCGAAGGATTCGCAGAGATCGCAAAGGAACACCAAAAAAAACTGAATCGAGCTATTTTTTAATATGCAATTGATTCTTATCTTGTTGGGTTTTTCTTTTTCTCTTGTTTATTTCTTCTTTTGCGTCTTCTGCGAATCCTTCGCGCCCTCTGCGTTCAAAAAATCTCCGCTTTAAAGCAATCACTTACTCACCATGTCTGCTAAAGAGACAGCGCCCCCCAAACCCATCGAACTCGCCCTGCTGGCCAGCGTGTTCGTGGTGGCTGCGTGCGGCCTGCTGTATGAGTTGGCTGCAGGGGCGATTGCGTCGTATTTGTTGGGCGACTCGATCCTGCAGTTTTCCACCATCATTGGCACCTATCTGTTTGCCATGGGCATTGGCTCTTGGCTGTCGCGATATTTTGAACGGCAGTTGCCTGCGCATTTTTTGCGCATTGAGCTGCTGGTTGGTTTGATTGGCGGCTTGCTGCCTGCCGTTTTGTTTATCGCCAATGCATATGCGCCGCAGAGTTTTAGGTTTTTGCTCTACGGCATGGTGGTGCTGGTGGGCATTTTGGTGGGCCTGGAGATTCCTTTGGTCATGCGCATTTTGAAGCGCAATGTGCAGTTCAAAGATGTCGTCTCGCAGGTGCTGACGTTTGATTATCTGGGCGCTCTGGCAGTCAGTGTGGCGTTTCCGCTGGTGCTGGTGCCGCAGCTGGGCTTGGTGCGCACGGGCTTGTTGTTTGGCCTGCTCAACGCTGCCGTGGCGCTGTGGGCGCTGTGGCTGTTTCGCCATGAGTTGCGTGCGCTCAAGAGCCATGTAGTGGCCGCGCTGGCTACCATCGGCGTGCTGGGCGCGGCGTTTGCTGGCGCAGACCACATCACCTCGCTGGCAGAAGACAAGTTTTACCAAGACCGCATTGTGTTCAGCGAAAACTCACCTTACCAGCGCATCGTGGTGACGCATGGCAAAGCAGGGCACCGCTTGTTTCTCAATGGCAACTTGCAGTTTGCCCAGCGCGACGAGTACCGCTACCACGAGGCACTGGTGCACCCGGCTATGGCGGCGCACGGCGCACCCAAAAGGGTGGCGGTGCTAGGCGGCGGCGATGGTATGGCGGTGCGTGAGGTGCTCAAGTACGCCAGCGTGGAGTCGGTAACTCTGGTGGAGCTAGACCCGAACATGACGCGCCTGTTCAGCCAAAATCCCACTTTAGCGGCACTCAATAGTCAAGCGTTGCTGTCACCCAAAGTCAAAGTGGTGAACACCGATGCATTTAAGTTTTTAGAAACATCAGCCGAGATGTTTGACGTGATCATTGTGGATTTTCCTGATCCGAGCAACTTTAGCATTGGCAAGCTCTACACCACCAGCTTTTATGCCCTGCTGGACCAGCGCTTATCCGCCAGCGGCTATGCAGTGGTGCAAACCACTTCGCCATTGGTTGCGCGCAAAAGCTTTTGGACTGTGGCGCGCACGATCGAAGAGGTGGGTCTGAGCACGCGGCCCTACCATGCCCATGTACCCAGCTTTGGTGAGTGGGGCTTTATCATCGCCAGCCGCCGCCCTTATCGTGTGCCCACCGCCTTGCCTGATGGCATGAAGTTTTTGAACCTGCCCAGCCTGCCGCTGTTGTTTGATTTCCCGCAAGACATGGCACGCATCGAGATGCAACCCAACCGCTTGACCAACCAAGTGCTGGTCACCACGTTTGAAGAAGAATGGGGCAAGGTGTTGCATTGAGCACGTTGGCACAGCTTTGCATGGTGTGGGCCGCCGTACTTTTTACGTCCACAGCACACGCCTGCGCCTGCTGTGTCGAGTCTGGGCACTACAGCGTGCGGCAGGGAGTGACAGATTACGAACGCGATGAGATTTTTGCATCTGAAAAAACTTTACTTGCCCGACTAGACTTTGGCATGAGCGATAGCAATACCGCGTTCGCCGGCCCTGCCATGCGTATGCAGCGCGAGTCCGCAGAGGTCGGTTTGGGTTGGGCTATCTATTTGACTGAGCGCGACCCAGTAACGCAGCGCGTACGCAAAGTCACACTGCGATTTACCCCAGAATCTGCCAAAAAATGGACTTACATTAGGCGCACCAACCCACTTGCCAAGAGCCGTGAGTTGAGTGGCTTGTCACATGATTTTTTAATCCAAGGCGTGGTGACTGTTGTGAGCGACAAAGCAAAGCTCATGAAAGATATTAAAAAAATCACCGCGCAACTGACTTTGTATGGATATGGCAACAACTGCTTTGCAGGCGATAGCCTCAACGCCTTCATGTTCGAGATGACGCTGTGGGCGCCCAACAGCAACACTGCGCAAATGGTGGGCGAGGGGCGCATCAAGTGAATAGTACGGCACCGATGACTTGCTCTCGCCGCAGTGCCATCGCTTTGGCAGCGCTGGCTCCTATGGCATTGGCCGGGTGCAAACCATCCCGGCAGATCACAGGAGGCTTCAAAGGGCTGTCTCCTGAGCGTGGTCACCTGCTGCGCGAGCCGCGCCAACACCAAGCGCCTTCGGTGACGCGCACGGTGCACACAGTGATCGCTGGTGGCGGCGTGGCGGGCTTGTCGGCTGCGCGCGCGCTGCGCTTGCAAGGAGTTGATGATTTTGCCTTGCTAGAGCTTGAGGACAGCGCTGGCGGCAATGCGCGCGCAAGCACGATTGCAGGCATTGCCCACCCACTGGGGGCACACTACCTGCCAGTGCCCAGCGACGATGTGCCCGAGGTGCAAGACTACCTCGAAGAGCTGGGGCTGCGCCAGCGCATTGCGGGCCGCTGGCAGTACGACGAGCGGCACCTGTGCCACAGCCCGCAAGAGCGCTTGTACTTCAACGGTGCTTGGCAAGACGGCTTGCTGCCGCTGGCAGGGGTGAGCGCCGCCACACTGGCGCAGTACGCGCGCTTTGCCAGTTTGGTAGACAGATGGCGGCGTACAGAGGGCTTTCAGATCCCCGTGCGGGCCACCGCGCAAGCGCGCCAGTGCCAAGCCCAGCTGGCGCGTCCGTTTGCCCAGTATCTGGCCGAACAAGGCCTGAGTGACCCGCAGCTGCTGTGGTACTTAGACTATTGCTGCCGCGACGACTACGGCGCGGGCGCTGCTGCCGTGAGCGCTTGGGCTGGCATTCACTATTTTGCTGCGCGCCATGGCTTTGCTGCGCCAGGTTATGTGGGTGGTAGCGTCCAAGTAGACACAGACAAAGGGGCTGGCGTATTAACGTGGCCTGAGGGCAACGCCCGCCTTACGCGCGCGCTGGCTCTGCCGCTAGATGGGCGTTTGCACACAGGGCGTGTGGTGGTGCGCATCGCAGAGTCTGCCTCGGGAGTAACTGTAGATGCCCTCAATGTACAGACCCAAACCACCGAGCGCTGGGTGGCGCAGCGCTGCATTGTGGCGTTGCCGATTTTTGTAGCGCAGCGGGTGCTGGACAATGTCCCTGCTTTTGTGCAGCAGGCCGCGCAGCACACGGCATATGCCAGCTGGCTAGTGGCCAATGTGCATATTAATGCGGCACTGCAAGAGACCGAAGTAAGCGCAGCGGGCGTGCCAGCCGCTTGGGACAATGTGATCTACCGGCCAGCGGCCGGCTTTGCTAATTTTGCGAATGCGAGCGAGACAGCCGCAGCATCAGGCGGTTTGGGCTATGTAGACGCTATGCACCAAAGCACCCGCACGGCACCGGGGCCGACTGTGCTGACCTACTACCGCGCGTTGGGCATCAGCTTAGAGGCGCGCCGCAAGCTGTGGGCGACGCCGTGGGCGCAGCACCAAGGCGATGCCTTGGCTGATTTGGCCACTGCGCACCCAGATATCTACCAGCGCGCCACCCATGTGGACATCACGCGCTATGGCCATGCAATGGCCGTGCCGACTACAGATTTTGTGCAACACATCGCACTGCAACAGCCTACTGACTTGCGCAAAAACAGCCCTGCGCGCAGTACCAGTAAGCTGGCCTATGCCGCGCGCCAGATACCGCACACCCAGCGCCTGCGCTTTGCGCACAGCGACTGGTCAGGTTACTCGGTGTTTGAAGAGGCTTTTACGCGCGGCTTGCATGCGGCGCTTTGAGCGCAAAGTTCAGAAGCGCGCTCGCAGCGCACTGACTACCGTAGACGCAAAACTAGCATGCCCTGCAGGCGTCAGGTGACGGTCATCTGCAAATGCGTAGCTGTTGTAGGTCAAACCCGCAGGAATGGTACCAATGATGGTAGATGTGGTGCAGTCTAGTACCGATGCAGTAGTGCAGACTGGGTTGGTGTAGTCAGAGAAGCCTGAAGGCCAAGCAGGGGGTGTGTACAGCACGACAGAACCTAATTGAACCATCTCAATTTGGTAGGCCTTGTTAAATTCTGAAGTTGCCAAAGCCAAAAAAGAAGCCTTGCTTGGCAAGGTAGCAGTGGCATACGGCGATGTGCTCAAACTGTACACACCCACGGTACTAATGTACTTGGCGCCCGAATCCTTAAGAGACCTAACTTGGCCTCCCAGGGCTACAGCAGCAGCTTTGACATTGTTGATGCCAGTGGCGGAGTCGATAGTGCCCGCAGCCACTGCATCAGCCTGCGCCGTAATGTCCGTTAAACCTGCGCTCACAATAATCAAGTCATTAGGGCCAATCGCATTGCCCGCTGCAAAAAAAGCACCGATTTGCTGCGCTACCGACGGCGTCCCTGCCACAGCTGTACTCACCCGTGCGCCGCCATACGCCCAGCCCTGTCCACCAGTCACAGAGGCTGTGAGCGTGTTGCCATAAGAAACAGCCAACGCTTTGACCCAGGGCGTATTCGTGCTGTCGTTAACCGAATACACCTTGCCTGCGTTTTGACCCACGTCTGCAGTCGCGTCACCAAACACAATCACGCGGTCAGGTGCTAAGGCGGAGACGGTTTTAGAGCCGCCACCACAAGCTGCCAGCACGAGCGCCGCGCTCGCCATTGTCACCATCACGCCGCGCTTTACCCAAGCAGTCACTGTCAAATTCATACGTACTCCACATAAAACCATCAAGCCAACCGCCCAGTGGGCCGATGCAAGACATCAATAAAAAGGCTATCTTAACGCGCTTGCCCAGACCCGTGTGTACAGCGCTGGTAAAGCTCGCCTACATGGCCTAGCTGGCCGCAGCACGCTGCAACCGGTCACGCACGCCGTCCCAGCTACTGTCCAAAGGAGGCGTCTCAACCCAAATCAAGCGCACACCTTGATCGTCAAACGCGCGCAGCACCGCAAACAGCTGTTGCGCGGTGGCCAGCGCATCGTCGGGCATACGGCGGCGGATGATCTGGCCAGAGGCTGATGTCAACACCACACGCGAGTACACGGCAATGTGGGCGGCGTCCGCGCCCAGCAGATTGAGCGCAGTCTGCAATGCTTTGGCATCCATCAGCCGTACTTTGGCGTTGGGCGCGTAATGCGACTCGAGCGTACCCGAGGCGCGGGGAGCATCTGCCATCACATCTGGCTCGTTTTTATCCAGATTTTCGGCATTTTTCCGACGTGGGTATTGGATAGTTAGCTCTTTATTTGATAGCAATTTGCAACCCATTGCGGCTTCTACCTGCTCTGTGCTGAGCACCCCGGGTCGCAGCAGCACGGGCGCTTGCCGGGTGCAGTCGATGATGGTGGACTCAATGCCCACGCTGCAGGCACCGCCGTCCAGCACACTCACCTGATCGCCCAGTTCGTCTATCACGTGCTGGGCCGTGGTGGGGCTAACTTTGCCAAACTTATTGGCGCTCGGCGCGGCAATACCCGCCACACCGAGCGCCGCACACTCGCGCAGCAACTCAAGTGCCATCGGATGCGACGGGCAGCGCAGGCCAATGGAGTCTTGCCCCCCAGCCGCCGCCGCGCCCACCGCTGGGCGGCGCGCAACAATGATGGTGAGCGGGCCAGGCCAAAAAGCGGCGCACAGCTTGCGTGCAAACTCAGGCATGTGCGCTGCAAAGTGCTCCGCCGAGGCCATGTCGGCCACATGCACGATCAGGGGATGTTCAGCCGGTCGGCCTTTGGCTGCAAACACTTTGGCCACAGCAGCGTCATTTGACGCATCAGCCCCCAAGCCATACACCGTCTCGGTGGGCAGGGCTACCAGTCCGCCCGAGCGCAGTATCTGCGCGGCTTGCGCCACAGTAAGCTGAAAGCTCGCAGGCTCAGGCTGTGTGGTGGGCCTCATAGGCTGTAGAAGTTGGGCCATGCGTCAGCCTATATAGCACTTTGGCTCCAAGGCACACCCAAGATCGCTGCAGCCTGCTGGGCCACGCGGCGCGCCGCTTCAGGTGTTGTAGCCGTAATATTCAGGTGCCCCATTTTGCGGCCCTTGCGGGCGTCTAGCTTGCCATACAAGTGCAAATGGGTGCCGGGCAGCGCCAGCACGGCGGCCCAATCAGGCGCTTGCGCTGTGCCGGATGCACCAAACCAGCTGTCACCCAAAATATTGAGCATGATGCTTTGCGAGTGCTGGCGCAGCTGCGGCAGCGGCAGGCCACACAGCGCGCGCACCTGCAGCTCAAACTGGCTCACATTGCAGCCGTCCATGCTCCAGTGGCCGCTGTTGTGCGGCCTGGGCGCTATCTCGTTAACTGCCAAGGGGCTGTTTGCACTCACGCCGCCTTCTGCATCTTTGAGAATAAAAAACTCCACGCACAGCACACCTACATACCCGATGTGCTCGGCTATTGCCTGGGTTGCAGCCTGCACTTTGTCCATCAGCGCTGTGGGCAAATGGCCTGTGAGCACTTCACTCACAGCCAAAATGCCATCGACATGCACGTTGCGCGCCACCGGCAAACTGACCATTTGCCCGTCAGCGCCGCGCGCCATCACCACCGAGCACTCAGCCGCCAAAGGGGCAAACTGCTCTAGCACGCAAGGCACACCTTTGAGCTGCTGCCACGCAGCGCCTAGCTGCGCGCGGGTGTGGACCTTAATCTGCCCCTTGCCGTCGTAGCCTAAAGTGGCGGTCTTGAGCACACCGGGCAGGCAGGTGTCTGACGCTGCCGCGAGGTCCGCTTCATTTTCGATCACGGCGTAAGGCACTGGGCCGATACCGCAGCTTTTGGCGATCTCGCTGAGCTTGGCTTTCTCGGTGCGGCGGTCTTGCGCAATGGCCACGCACTCGGCGTTAGGCGCCACAGGGCGGTGCGCACCTAATGTCACCAGCGCAGGCGCGGGCACGTTTTCAAACTCGGTGGTGATCGCAGCGCTGCGCTGCATCAGCTGCGCCAAGCCCTGCTCATCAAGGTAGTCTGCTGCAATATGGTATTGACTTACCTGCCCCGCCGGACTGGCTGGATCCGCATCAAGCACCACCGTGAAATACCCCATGCGCTGGGCTGCTTGGACAAACATACGACCCAGCTGCCCACCCCCCATGACACCCAAAGTAGGCTGACGGCCATCGGGCAAAGCGGAACCGGGGAGAATGGGTTTTTGCATGGTGTGTCTTGGGTTGTAGTGGGCTGAGGTCAAAGGCAGGTGACCGGACGCAAAGCGCGCGAAAGTTACGCAAATTCGACTTTAGCTCTTTGGTAGAGGCAAAGTCATCGCCCGTGCAGTCTCTGTTTGGGCTGCACGAAATGCATCGAGCTTGGCACGCAATGCGCTGTCATGGCTGGCCAGCATGGCTACGGCAAACAAGGCTGCGTTGGCCGCGCCTGCGGGGCCGATGGCAAAGGTGGCCACCGGAATGCCTTTGGGCATTTGCACAATGCTGTGCAGCGAGTCCACACCAGAGAGGTGTTTGGATGCCACGGGCACGCCCAGCACGGGTATGGTGGTTTTGGCTGCCAGCATACCGGGTAAATGCGCCGCGCCGCCCGCGCCTGCAATGATGGCCGTGAGGCCGCGCTCTGCAGCGCCAGTGGCGTAGGCAAACATATCGTCAGGCATGCGGTGGGCTGAGACGACCCTGGCTTCGTGGGGGATGCCAAAATCGGTCAAAATCTGTACTGCGTGCTGCATCGTCTCCCAATCGGAATTCGAGCCCATCAACACGCCAATCTGTATGGTTTTCATACTTTAATTTTACGTTCTATTCCTCGCAATCCAACCGCACCTCTCACCATGCTAGATGTCACCATACAAAATTTTGAAGCCGAAGTGATCCAAGCCTCTATGTCACTGCCTGTCCTGGTTGACTTTTGGGCCCCGTGGTGCGGCCCATGCAAGTCGCTGGGCCCTATTTTGGAGAAGCTAGAGCTGGACTATGCGGGCCGCTTTAAGCTGGTCAAGATCAATTCTGATGAAGAGCAGCAGCTCTCCGCTGCGTTTGGTATTCGCAGCATTCCCACCTGCGTGCTACTGATAGACGGCAAGCCCGCAG
This sequence comes from Polaromonas sp., assembly GCA_031431335.1. Taxonomy (GTDB): domain Bacteria; phylum Pseudomonadota; class Gammaproteobacteria; order Burkholderiales; family Burkholderiaceae_C; genus JAAFIP01. The sequence goes on from JANPDG010000122.1 coordinate 18,379, forward strand.
ATGGCTTTGCAGGAGCACTGCCAGAGGGCAAAGTGCGCGAGTTTTTAGACAAACACCTGCCGCCTGCTGCACCCGAAGAGGTTGAAGTGATCGAAGCGGTGCAAGATGCGCAGCCCCAGCCTGGCAGCGACGAGGCCATAGCCGCCCTGCGCGCAGCCGTGCAAGCTGCGCCCGATAACGACAACCTGCGCTTTGACCTGCTGCGCAGCCTGCTGCAGGCCGGGTACGACGACGAAGTCAAGGTGGCACTGGCACCGGTGATGCTCAAAATCTCGACCAACCGCAAGTTTGACGCGGTACAGCGCATATTAAATGCTATTGATTTCGAAGCAAACTATTCAATATCCACGTCGGAAAAAGTCGATTTTTCTTCGCTTATATTGACTAACAAACGTGATTTCGACTCCCGCTTTGCCTTGGCGCAAATTCACATTGGCCAAGGCCGTTGGACCGAGGCGATGGATGAGCTGCTGGAGATTTTGATGCGCGACAAAACTTGGGCAGAGGACAAAGCGCGCAAAACTTATATCGCTATTTTAGAGATCATGGAGCCGCCACCTGTCAAAGTGGCTGATGGGCAGATTCCGCCGCAAGACCCCGTGATCGCCTCCTACCGCCGCCGTTTAAGCTCCGTAGTCTTGAGCTAAACACTCGCTCTTTACCTGTCGTTGTTCTGGCTGCTGCCCGTGCTGGCAGTTTGCACAGGCTTGGCGCGGCGCTCAGGTGCCGGGGCATACACCGCGCCGCCGTCTGCGCGCAGTGTGCTGCCGTCCACCGTGACCTTAGCGCCCACGCCGGGCGCGCTGGCTTGCTGCAGGGTGCGGCTAGAGCCGTCTTCCATGCGCACACGCACGTTGTATACGGTGTCTTTTTTCATATTCTTCTCAATCTTGTTGCCTGCCCAGCCACCACCGACTGCGCCCAACACCGTTGCCGCTGTGCGCCCACTGCCGCCGCCGACTTGATTGCCCAGCACAGCGCCCACTACGCCGCCCGCTACCACCCCCACGCCTGAGCCTTGACCCTCGCGCGTCACAGCATTGACAGACTCTACAGTACCGCAGTTAGCGCACACTGGCTTGGCTTGCGCTACGGGCTGGGCTACTGCTGCCACTTGCTGAGGTTGCGGCGTGCTATTAGCTGTCTTAGCAGCTACGGTTGGTGCAGGCTTTTGCAGCACAGCTACCTTGGTAGGCGCCGCAGGCTTGGCCGCAGTTTTCGCTGCGGCGTTATTAGCTTTGCTGCTCCTGAGCGCAGACGCGGCATCAGCTTTGTCGTCGGCCATTTCGGTGATCATGGCCGTGTCTTTAGTTTTACCTTCAACCGCTGCGTCTGCTGGTGAAGTCAAATAGTTCATGCTGGGCATGAGCGCAGTCGGTTCCACAGGCTGCTGCTTGATGTGAACCAACGTAGCGCCCATGGCCAACACGCTGATGCCCAAAATACCTATTGCAGCCCACAAAGGCCGGGTACTGGGCAGTTGAGTAGCCATCCCACTTGTGCCTTGGCCAGCTGCTTGTGTTACGGCATTGTCCATCGTCATCGCTGTAGTCATACGGTCCCTTTCTATCGCGCTGTACAAGCGCTGGTAGTCGTATGTATTTAACGCCTTAGAGGCACCGTTTGATCACAACTTTATGCAAAGCTACGTAGTGGTTTTGTAACCTAGGGTAAGGCGTTGGGGCGCCATCACTGGCATGCTCGGTCAATGGCCGGCAAAATCTACCAGTGTAAACAGCGGCATGCCTGTCGCACGCAGCTTGGCAGAGCCTTCTAACTCAGGCAAATCGACGATTGCTGCACCTTCCATCACGATAGCACCCAGTTTTTCAAGAAGTTTTTTACCCGCCATCATCGTGCCGCCTGTGGCAATCAGGTCGTCAATCAGCAGCACACGCTGGCCTGCACTGACGGCATCGGTGTGCAACTCAACCGTAGCGCTGCCATATTCCAGTTCATAGGTCTCTTCGATGGTTGTAAATGGCAGCTTGCCTTTCTTACGAATCGGCACAAAACCTACATTCAATTCGTAAGCCACCACCGCACCCAAGATAAAACCGCGCGCGTCCAAACCGGCTACCACATCAGGGCGCAGCGCAGGGTCCATGTAGCGGTGCACAAAAGCATCAATCAGCACCCTGAATACGCGCGGATTTTGCAAGAGCGGCGTGATGTCACGAAACTGCACTCCTGGTGCGGGCCAGTTGGGCACTGTGCGAATATGGCTGCGCAAATAGTCGGAGACGGCGAGGTTGGTTTCCATGGGGCAATGCTGCTTTGTAAATGCCCCAGTGTACGCGTGAAGCTACACAAATTGTCCAACCAAAATCGCGGCCCGCATGCGCACCGCCAGTACCGCAGACAAGCCTTTGGTTAGATCCAATGCAAGCTTAGGGTACTGGGCCGCCATGGCCTCGTATTTGTCCCAGTCTAGCGACCACGCCACGGCTGCGGTGCTGGCGACAATAGTAGCGCTGCGGGGCTGACCCGAAAAGAAAGTGCCTTCGCCCACCACAGTGCCAGGCAACAAAGTGGCGATTGTCGCGCCACGCACTTGCACCGCCAGCTCGCCTTGCGCTAGCAAGTACAGCTCGCGATCGTTATCGCCTTCACGCATCAGCACGGTATCTGGTTGCAAAAAACGCATGGACAAATATGGCGCCAGCAGCTTCCAGCCGGGCTGTCCCAGCCTGCAAACCAGGGCATCGTGCGCATCCAGCGCATCAATTGCGTCAACCAGTTGACTGATGTCCATAGATCTTGAATAGCCAGTGTTGAATGGATGTAGCGGGCTAGAAGCCCGCTACATCACGCGCAGCTATTAGCGCAGCTCGCCGTACTGCGTTGCGCTGAGCACAGGCGCGTCGGGGTCGGGCATTTCAGTATCTTCATAGCCCGTCAGTAAGAGTTTATTGTTGATGGCGGCCAGCGTGGCTGCTTTAGCAGCAGCAGCAGCAGTGGCCAGTGCTGTCGCATTGGCCACTGCTGGCATCGGCGCTACAACACCGCGCACTGGCAGTGCCTGTGTGGCTGCATAAGATGTCGCACTGGCTGCAGTGCCACCCAATGGAATAGACAGCCCGGGCTGCGAGCCCGAAGCTAACGCGCGCTTAAACGCCTCGACCTCATCTGAGTCTAGTGGATCTGCACTAGCGCTAGACGCCGTAACACCAAGTGCAGGCTTCACAGGAACAGGAGCTGAAACAGGCCTGGTCGCCGCTGGCGGCACGTCAGGAAAAGGTTGTGCGGACAAGGGGGCTGGACGCGAGCTTGGGGGCGAACCAAACATAGGCGCAGGTGCGCTTGCTGCCGCTTGGCGACTGACCGCATTGCTCACCACGGTGTCATAAAAGCGCCAATACACGGCCTGCACCACCAACTCAAAGCGTGTCTTGGCGGTTTGGGAAATCAAGGCTTCAATCTCGGAGAGTTTATCGGTCTCACCAGCAAACTCAGCCGACAAATCAATCATGACCAAAAATGTACGCCCACGCTGGTCAAGTGCCAACACTTTGAACTTGAACGCAGACGACAACACGCCTACGCGCACCATCGACTCCCGTACTACTTGAAATAAAAGCTCCCGACGGGCATTGCGCTCTGAGCGGCGCTGTTCTAAGCGTTGAGACGAAGAACCGGTCGCAACCTGGGCTTGACCAGACCCTTTTGCGCCGGGCATAAACGGCCTCGTTGCATCAGCCAGCGTAGCGTGAATGTCAGTTTGGGTGGACGATGCAGATCGTGCAGCAGGCTTAGCCAAAAACCAATTGAGAAATCCCATTGCGTGCTCGTCCCTACGTGGTTATTTAAATTAAGTTTCGCATGTTTGGCCTACTCTGTGCCCAAAACCCATGTGAAGCGTTGAATCACTTACTATTTTTACGACGGGTTACGCCATGCTGACAATTTTACGCCGCTAAGAGTCAAAATATCGATGAGTCAAGCACCTTTAGACAATAAAAAAGCCCCGAAAACGGGGCTTTTTTCACGAAAGGTTTGACAATGGCTTAATAGCCGCCGCGACCACCGCCGCCGCCAGTACTGCCGCCGCCACTGCGACCGCCGCCGCCGTAGGGGCTACGGAAACCGCCGCCATCACCACCGCCGCCACCGCCGCCGCCGTAGCCGCCACCACCGCTGCGGCCACCGCCGCCACCGCCGCCGTAACCACCACCGCCGCCGCCACCACCACCGTAGCCGCCACCGCCGCTACGGCCACCACCAAAGCCACCACCACCGGTGCGCGGTGGGCGAGCTTCCATGGGACGTGCTTCGTTAACAACAACAGCACGGCCGTCAAGTTGTTGGCCGTTCATGCCTTCTACAGCAGCTAAAGCCTCAGCGTCGCTGGCCATTTCAACAAAGCCGAAGCCCTTTGAACGACCGGTGTCACGCTCCATCATTACTTTAGCGCTGGTAACACCGCCAAAGGCTGAAAAAGCTTGGTGCAGATCTTCGTCACGCACAGAATATGGCAGATTGCCAACGTACAGTTTATTGCCCATGAATGGGACTCCTATCAATCACAATTAAAAAGCGATGGAGTCCCTAGCAAACACATACCTGCACGAAACTGACCGATCACCAACAAACGTGTACATAAAAGGTACACGCTTGCACATTATGCGCCAGAATACTGACTTGTGTCGAATCTAGTACTTACCCTTGGATTTTGTGTCGCCTTTACGCATCGTTAGCCTCGTTCCCAGCATCACCGAGCTGCTCATTAACTTAGGGCTGGGGCCATATGTGGTGGGGCGCACAGGGTTTTGCACGCACCCTGCGGGCGTTGTGGATTCGATTGCCAAAGTCGGCGGCACCAAGGCCGTACAGCTGGACAAAATAAAGTCTTTAGCCCCCACCCATGTGGTGGTGAACGTGGACGAAAACGAACGCCCCACCGTAGAGGCACTGGGCAGCTGGGTGCCGCACATCGTCGTGACGCACCCACAAAGCCCGCATGACAACCTGGCACTGATCGACCAGATGGTAGCCACATTCAGTCAAGCACAAGGCCTGCAGCGCGATCACCGCTGCGCATTAACAGCCAACGCACAGCGCCTACAAAACGAGATGGCGCTGCGCTTGGCAGCACTGCAAAACGTGCAGCTACAGCGCCCCGTGCAAAAAGTGTTGTACCTGATTTGGCGCGCGCCTTGGATGACGGTTGCGCGCGACACCTACATCAGCCGCATGCTCGCACTCATAGGCTGGCAGACCTGGCCTGAGGCGCTAGGCGGCAATGGCATCGACACCCCAGGTGCAAGCCGTTATCCGGCGCTTGAGGGCACTGAGCCTTGGCTCAGCCAAATAGACAGGGTGCTGCTGTCATCCGAGCCTTATAGCTTTAGGCAGCAGCATGTGCTTGAAGTACAGCAATGGCTGAGCAGCCAAGGCGCACAGGCGCAGGTGCAATTGGTGGACGGCGAGCTGCTCAGTTGGTATGGCAGTCGGGCCGTGGCTGGCTTAGATTATTTGGACGTTTTGTCGGCTGGCGGCACTGCAGCGCCTGCTGTTGGGTCTACCGCTTCGTCGTGACTGTAGTTACGCCATTGGCGCATGGCATTGCGCACAGTGAGTATTTGATTTTCAAAATCAGGGCACGTTTTACAAATCCACATATGGGTGTGCAGAGCCAGTTTTTCGCTCACATTCAAAGGGCGGTCTTCTCTGGCCACCACCAGCCTGGCAACCTCTTTACAAGAGCGACGAAAAGGGTAATTAAACATGGCGGTAAATAAGCGATTCATACAACTAACACTATGCAACTTAAAGCAACACGCAAGGTTCAGCAGAGCACCCCATTACGCCTTTTGACCAAACCAGTTCAGCTCTAAGCATTCACGCAAGCGCAAGCGGGCACGGTGCAGCTGCACATACAGGTTGGTAGCGGTGATGCCCAGTTCCTTACACACTTCTTCGGCGTCAAGCTCGAGCCATTCGCGCATCAAAAATAACCGACCTTGCACGGCGGGCAGCTTGGTGACGCAAGCGTCCAGCACGGTCATGAATTGTTTTTGGTCTAAATCTTGGTCTGGGTTGCCCCACTTGGCAGGAGCTTCTGCAAAATGCCCGTCAGCTTTGAAACCAATTTGGTCTAACTCGTCGCTCTCACGATCCCCTTGCAAGTCGCTGGCATTGACCTCGCGCAAATTTGCACGCAGCGTGTCTACCACTTTGTGCTTCAAAATGCCCACGAGCCAGGTTTTAAGCTGCGACTGCCCCGCAAACGCCTGCGGCTTGGCTATGGCCGCCAGTAAGGTCTCAGAGACCGCATCTTCTGCCCATGCATCGTTGCGCAGTTGCAAACGGGCAAAACGCATCAAATAGCCGCGCAACGCGCCCACATCGGTTTCAAAACTCATAAGACTGGAGACTTTCGATGTAATAAGACCATGACTCGCACGACCAATGGGCAAAGGTGTGTAACTTGCGTGGCATTGTGCCAGTTTTACAGCCGCCCTTATTTTAAGGATCATCCCGTGAATCTGCCAACCCACCTCTTACGTAACGGCCTGGCCGCAGCGTTTTGGCTTGCTGCTGCACTAGCCTCAAGCTTAGCCCATGCCCAAAAAGCCCCTGCTGCTCCAAAACCACCCAGTGTTGCCGAAGCAGCGCCCATGATTGCAGGCACGACATTCGATAAAAAATCATTTCAGCTCAGCGCTCTCAAAGGCAAAGTAATACTGGTCATGTTTTGGTCGACCGACTGTGCGGTCTGCCGGGACAAAATGCCCGAGCTGCGACAAAACGTGCAGGGCTGGGCGGACAAACCGTTTGAGCTGGTCTTGATCAGCACCGACAAACGCATGGTAGATATCGAGAGCTACAACGCCATCATCAGCAAATCTGTACCGACGAAGCAGCGCTTTACCCAGCTATGGACGGGTGCGCCCAACTACTTAGACAATTTAGGCACTGCGTCGCTGCAGCGCGCGCAGCTGCCCGTCACTTTGCTGATTGACAAAACGGGCAAGCTGGTAGAACGCTACGACGGACGGATTCCGGTAGATGTGTGGGACACGATTTCAGATTTGCTGTGATCTGTGCGGCTTGGCTTCTGACTGGCTTTTACAACGCCTCACAATCAGTGCAACATAACCGATCAATTTCAAGACCATTCGGTAAGAACTATGATGCGCAACAGACTAACTTTTAACCGCAGCGCCATAGCGTTTTGCTATGGCGCTGCGGTCATTGACTCAATTTCTTTTTGGAGAATTTTATGAACCAACGTGCTTTGATCGCCGCTGCTGCGGCTTCCTTACTGTCCACCGCCCTATTGTCTACGCCAGTTTTGGCGCAGAGCAAAGAGAAATGCTACGGCATTGCCAAAGCAGGACAAAACGAATGCTCCAACTTAGCAGGCACCCACTCTTGCGCAGGCCAGTCCACCGTTGACAACGACAAAGGCGAATGGAAATATGTGGCCGCTGGCACCTGCGCTTCGATGAAAGGCATGACTGCAGCCGAAGCCAAAAAATCGATGATGGGCAAAGACGACGGCATGAAGAAAGATGACATGAAAAAAGGCGATATGAAAAAGGACGAGATGAAGAAGAGCTAAGCCAGAGTATCTGAATGCCCGCGCTTGCGCCCAGCGGTATTGGCTGGCGGCACCCCCACTATGCACAGCTGCTCTCTGAGCGGCCTGCCTTGGGGTTTTTGCAGGTGCATTCTGAAAATTTCTTTGGCGGTGGGGGCGCAGCCTTGGCTACGCTGGTGCAGGCCAGACAGCACTACCCCATCAGCTTGCATGGCGTGGGCCTGTCGTTGGGCTCTGCCGTCGGGTTAGATGCTTGGCACTTAGACCAGTTGACCCAACTGGTCGAGCGCATTGAGCCTGTGAGAGTGAGTGACCATGCTTGCTTTGCGCGAGCTACACTGGATGGCAGCTCTGGGGCGCAGCATATTGCACACGCTGCTGACCTGCTGCCGATCCCATTTACCCATGCCGCACTCAATGTGCTATGTGCCAACGTGCAGCAGGTGCAAGACCGCTTGCAGCGTAGCATCAGCGTTGAAAACTTGAGCGCCTATCTGCACTATGGTGCCGCAGACTTCAGCGAAACCGACTTTTTGAATGCTTTGGTACAGCGCACAGGCTGCCGCATTTTGCTGGATGTGAACAATATCTACGTTAACGCGCTGAACGAGGTAATTGCAGGCGCATGTACCGACCCGCTGGCCCGCGCCACAGACTGGCTCAATGCATTGCAGGCAGACAGTGTGGACGAGCTGCACTTAGCGGGCCACTGCGCGATGGACGACATCGTGATTGACGACCACGGCGCGCCTGTGTGCGACGCGGTGTGGACGCTGTATGCCCACGCGGTGCAGCGCTTTGGCGACCCAGCGGCTGTAGTGGAATGGGACACTGATGTGCCGTCGCTTGCCGTATTGTTGGGCGAAGCCGCAAAAGCCGACGCTGTGCGCCAGCGTGTAGCGACTACCAAAGTAGCGCCATGACAGCTCTTGCCAGCTCTGATATCAACCTGCTGGCGCAGCAGCAGAGCGCTTTCCTGCTGGCGATAGCTTCAAAAACCGATTCGGTACCACTTAATACTCCTAAATTAATAGCTAACTATCCAATATCCACGTCGGAAAACAGCCAAAAAAGTTACCTAATTTACTTAAACAGGGGGCTGGATGCCTACCGCGCCAATGCAGCCGCCCACGCACAGGCTGCGCTCGCGGCTGCCTACCCCGTGCTGGGGCTAATGCTCGGCGCAGACACTTTTAACCTGCTCGCGCGCGATCTGTGGCGGGCCCATCCGCCTGTACGCGGCGATCTGGCGCTGTGGGGCGACGCGCTCGCGCACATGCTGCAAAGCGCCCCTGCATGTGCAGCGCTAACCGCCGAGCACCCCTATTTGCCCGGTATCGCCCACATCGAATGGGCGCTGCACGCCAGCTGCGCTGCGCCCGACAGCGCGCTAGACGCCGCCAGCTTTACCCACATGACGGCCCATGCGCCCGAGCAACTGCGTCTGCGTTTGGCACCGGGCGCGCAGCTGCTACCCAGCCACTACCCCTGTGCAGACATTGTGCTAGCCCACCTTGCGCCCAGCGCCGCCTCAAACGGGGTGGATTTATCACCAGCCAAGGCACTGCTGGCGGCGGGCATCGGCCAGACCACGCTCGTGTGGCGGCAAGGCTTTGCGCCGCGCCTGCGCGCTGTGGACACGGCCGAGGCCGCACTGCTCCAAGCCACCTTAGAAGGCGCGCCCTTGAGCGCAGCCTTAGACGCAGCGCTGCACGCAGAGGCAGACTTTGATTTCAGCGCGTGGCTGGCGCGCAGCGTGCAAGACGCCAGCCTGCTGGGAGTTGATGTAGCTACTTAAAGCGCAGCTTACCAACTCACCTCGCGCTCAGGTGTGGCGCTGATTTTGTGAATCGACAAATCTGCCCCTTCAAACTCTTCTTCTTGGCTCATACGCAAGCCCATGGTGGCCTTGAGCACACCATATACAACCACGCCGCCCACCAGTGCCCAGGCCACGCCCATGCCTGTGCCAATCAGCTGCGCGCTCAATGCCACGCCGCCCATGCCGCCCAAGGCTTTCAAGCCAAAGATACCGGCTGCAATGCCGCCCCAGGTGCCGCACAAACCGTGCAGCGCCCACACGCCCAGCACATCGTCGATCTTCCATTTGTTTTGCGTCAGTGTGAACATGATGACAAAAATCGCACCCGCAATGCCGCCCACCACCAGCGCGCCCAGCGGGTGCATGATGTCTGAGCCTGCGCACACGGCCACCAAGCCAGCCAAGGGGCCGTTGTAGACAAAACCGGGGTCGTTTTTGCCCAGCAAGAGCGCCACCAAGGTGCCGCCTACCATCGCCATCAGCGAATTCACGGCCACCAGGCCTGAGATTTTGTCGATGGTCTGCGCGCTCATCACATTAAAGCCAAACCAGCCTGCACACAAAATCCACGCGCCCAGCGCGAGAAATGGAATGCTGGACGGGGGATGCGCCGACACGCCGCCGTCTTTTTTGTAGCGGTTGTAGCGCGCGCCTAGCAGCACCACGGCCGGCAGCGCGATCCAGCCGCCCACGGCATGCACCACGACCGAGCCTGCAAAATCACGAAAATTCTCGCCTGTGGTGGCTTTGATCCAGTCTTGAATACCCCACTTATTGGCCCACGCAATGCCCTCAAACAGTGGGTACACCACGCCCACGATCACCGCAGTGGCAATGAGCTGTGGCCAAAATTTGGCCCGCTCGGCAATGCCGCCCGAGATGATGGCGGGGATAGCAGCGGCAAAAGTCAGAAGGAAGAAAAACTTCACCAGCTCATAGCCGTTTTTGGCCGCCAACTGCTCGGCTCCTACGAAAAAGTGGGTGCCGTAGGCCACGCTGTAGCCCACCACAAAATACACGATCGTCGACATCGAAAAATCGACCAAAATTTTGACCAGCGCGTTGACCTGATTCTTTTTGCGTACCGTGCCCAGCTCTAAAAAGGCGAACCCTGCATGCATCGCCAACACCATGATGGCGCCGAGCAGAATAAATAGCGCATCAGCGCCCTGTTTTAGTGCTTCCATAGATCTCTTTGGATAAAAGTGAATTGATTTTTAAATTAAATGCATTTTTAAGGTGCTAATTAACCATTTTTATTGAGTTTGCACCGAAGTTAAGCAAAATTTACGCCAAAACAGTGCGGTTGACTGCATCAACAAGAGGCGCTGCGAAAGACAGGCGTTTGCAATCGCCGCGCTGCATGGCAAAATTCTTGGGTCATTCACTCTCCTCCACCCTCCCATGATCCTAGTAGCAGGCTCGGCCAATCTTGACTTTGTAGTGCGCGCAGGCCACATCCCCGCGCCGGGCGAGACGGTATTGGGGCGTGACTTTCAAACCTTCCCCGGCGGCAAGGGCGCCAACCAAGCGGTGGCCTGCGCCCGCGCTGGCGGCGTACCCACAGCCATGCTGCTGGCACTGGGCAATGATGCCTTTGCCCAACCACTGGTCGACTCGCTCACCCAGGCGGGTGTGCAGCTGCACACAGTGCGCAGCGCGCAGCCCACGGGCGTGGCGTTTATCTGCGTCTCCAGCGATGCCGAAAACGCCATCACCGTCGCCCCAGGTGCCAACAACGCATTGACGCCCGCGCATTTAGCGCAGCACTTGCCCAGCCTGCAAGGCATCACCCATGTGCTCATGCAGCTCGAAACACCGATCGAGACCGTGCACGCCTACGCGCAAGCAGCCAAGGCGCAGGGCGTGCAAGTGGTGCTCAACGCAGCGCCTGCGCGCGCACTGTCTGCTGATTTGCTGGCGCTCATTGATATTTTGATCGTCAACGAAGGCGAGCTGACAGCCCTCACATCAGAGCACGGCAGCCTGCAAGACAAGCTAGCGCAGTTAGATGTACCCTGTGTGGTGGTGACTTTAGGAAGCCAAGGCTGCCTCGCCCGCACAGGCACCGCCGTGCTCACGCAAGCCGCCTACCGCGTAGACGTGGTCGACACCACCGCTGCAGGCGACACCTTTTGTGGCGCGCTGGTAGCGGCACTGAGCCAATCGAACGATCCCACTGCCCATTTACCCCGCGCCTTGCAATACGCCAGCGCCGCAGCCGCTTTGGCCTGCACCGTGCTGGGCGCGCAGACCAGCATCCCTACCGCCAGCGCGACACTGCAGTTGATGCAACAATAAAAGCCTATGACTTCTTCAACCTCTTTGCCTCGTGCCGAGCACTTGGTGATCTATGACACCGACCCCGGCGTGGACGATGCGATGGCGCTGTACTACGCGCTGGCCCATCCCAGCATCACACTGCTGGGCATCACCACCTGCTATGGCAACGTCACCATTGAGCAAGCCAGCCACAACGCGCTTTATCTCACGCAACTGGCAGGCCGCAATATTGCGGTGGCCCAAGGCGCAAGCGCCCCTCTGGTCAAACACGCCGAAGTCCCGCCCGACTTTATCCACGGCGCAGACGGCCTCGGTAACCTGCCCTCGCGCGCAGCGCCTGCGCGCACGCTAGACGGGCGCAGTGCCGCCCAGTTTATCGTCGACATGGCCCGCCAGCACCCCGGCCTTATCACGCTGGTGCCCGTGGGCCCGCTGACCAATATCGCGCTGGCACTGCAACTCGAGCCCCAGCTGCCCCAGCTAATCAAACGCGTGGTGCTGATGGGCGGCGCTATTGCCGAGCACGGTAACGTGTCGCCCGTGGCCGAGGCCAATATTTGGAACGACCCCCACGCCGCCGATGCCGTGATGACCGCTGGCTTTGACCTGACGATGGTGGGCTTGGACGTAACCTACCAAGTGCTGCTGCCGGTGAGCATGTTTGAAGCGGTTGCAGCCCACCACCGCCATGCTGCCACCGACACACTCTTGCATGCAGTGAAGTTTTATTCTGCCTTCTACGCCAGCCGTTTTGCACATATGCAGGGCTTTGACGGCTGCTACGGCCACGATGTGCTGGCCTTTATCTGCCTGACCCATCCAGAGTTGTTTGGCTTTGAAAGCGGCCCCACCCGCGTGGCACTGTCTGGCGTGGCCGAAGGCCAAACCATCATGCAGCGCCAAAGCTTTATGCAGTACCCCACCGACAGCTGGCGCAGCGCCCGCGCCATCAGCGCAGCCATGTCTGTAGACGTGGCGGCTGCCACTGCGGTGCTAGACACCACCTTGCGCGGCGCGTGGCTGCCCCATTAGTTTGACTGGAGCATTTGTATGCAATTTTCTATCGTCGACTTCACAAGCCCCAACGCACCTGCCGAGTTTTGCGAAAGCCTGCACCGCACCGGTTTTGGTGTGCTCAAAAATCATCCGCTGAGCCAAGATTTGGTCAGCGGCATTTACGATGAATGGCTGGGATTTTTCTCCTCTGAGGCCAAGCGCAATTACCCGTGGAACACTGACAAGCTCGACGGCTACTTCTCCCCTACCGTGAGCGAGACTGCCAAAGGCAACACCGTGAAAGACCTCAAAGAGTTTTTTCACATCTACCCTTGGGGCCGCTACCCCGCCGAGGTGGGCGACGCCGCCAAGCGCTACTACGCGCAGGGCAACCAGCTGGCCGCCACCTTGCTGCAATGGGTTGAAGACTGCTCACCGCCCGAGGTCAAAGCGCGCTACAGCATGCCCCTGCCACACATGATTGCTGGGTGCGAAGAGACCTTGCTGCGCGTACTGCACTACCCGCCTTTGCGCGGCGACGAGCCTGCGGGCAGCGAGCGCGCCGCCGCCCACACCGACATTAACCTGCTCACCATCCTGCCTGCTGCCACCGAGCCGGGCCTGCAGGTGCAGGGCAAAGACAAGGCCTGGTACGACGTGCCCTGCGACTTCGGCCTGCTGATTGTCAACATTGGCGACATGCTCGAAGAAGCCAGCGGCCACTACTACCCGTCTACCGTGCACCGCGTGCTCAACCCCGTAGGCGCGGGCGCGAAAAAAAGCCGCGTCTCACTGCCCCTGTTTTTGCACCCGCGCCGCGAAGTTACGCTGTCAGAGCGCTACACGGTGGGCAGTTATTTTGAAGAGCGTATGCGAGAGCTGCGCGGCAAGTAATGTGCCTCATATGTATCATGTGCCGCCAGAAGGCACCATGATCTCTGCATATTATCAACGTCATTTTAGGTAACTTTTTAGGCAGTTTTCCGACGTAGATATTGAATAGTTTGCTATACTATTTATAGTAAAAATATGCCTGTCTGCACTTACTTCATGACCCCACGCAGGCTCGCCATCACTTCATCGGTATGCTGCCCCAACGTGGGCGGCGCAAGGTCGGTGCGCGGCGGCGTGAGAGACATTTTGATGGGGCTGGCCACCAGTTGCACATCGCCTGCCAGCGGGTGTTGCCAGGTGTGCACCATGCCGCGCGATTGCACCTGCGGGTCGGCAAAAACTTCGGCCAAATTGTTGATCGCGCCGCAGGGCACTTTGGCCATCTCTAGCGCGGCCAGCCAGTCGCGCTTGGTGCGGGTTTTAAAAACGGCCTCCAACAGCGGCACCAGCGCGGTGCGGTGGCGCACGCGGTCTTGGTTTTTCACAAAGCGCGGGTCTACCGCCAAATCGGTGCGGCCCGCTACCTTGCACATCTTGGCAAACTGGCTGTCGTTGCCTACGGCGAGAATAAAGTGGTCTTTGTCCCCTGCGGCGTTGGCGGCCGTTTCAAACACTTGGTAGGGCACGATATTTTGGTGTGCGTTGCCCGCGCGGCCGGGGACTTTGCCTTCACTGCCCCCTTTGCTGCTGACCAAATAGTTAGCACCCAGGTTAGCCAGCATAGCCACCTGGGTGTCTAAGAGCGCCATGTCAATGTGCTGGCCTTGGCCTGTGCGCTCTGCGTGGCGCAGGGCAGCGAGTATGGCAGTGCAGGCATACATGCCGGTGAACAGGTCGGCCACGGCCACGCCCACTTTTTGCGGCCCCCCGGCCACGCGCTGGCCGGTCGTTGCATCCACCAAGTCATCGCGCTCGCCTGTCACGCTCATCAGCCCGCCCATGCCTTGCACGGCGTAGTCGTAACCTGCGCGGTCTTTGTACGGGCCGGTTTGGCCAAAGCCGGTGATGCTGCAGTACACCAGCGAAGGCTTGAGCTGTCTGAGCGCGGCGTAGTCCAGCCCGTAGCGCGCCATATCGCCAACCTTGAAGTTTTCGACAAACACATCGCATTGCATCACCAAGTCGCGAATCGTTTGCTGCCCCTGCGGCGTGCTGATGTCGCAGGCCACCGAGCGTTTGTTGCGGTTGGTGCCTAAATAGTAGGCTGCCTCGGTGGTGTCGTTGCCCGCGGCATCTTGCAAAAACGGTGGGCCCCAAGTGCGCGTATCGTCGCCGCCTGCGCCGTCCTTCATCGGCCGCTCGATTTTGATGACATCTGCGCCCAAGTCCGCCAGCGTTTGGGTGCACCACGGCCCGGCCAATACGCGGGACAGGTCTAATACTTTGATTCCGTCTAAACTGTTCATAGGCTTATTGTCTATCCAAACGATAATAGAATGATTCTTAGCGAAAAAATCAAGGGTTTTCCGACGTGGATATTAGAAAGTTAGCTATTAATTTAGTAGTAATTACAACTGCTTTAACCACCCTAGGCTGCACGCCTGCGTTCAACTGGCGCGATGTGGCGTTTGACGTCATGCCTGTGACTGCGCTGCTGCCGTGCAAGCCTGACCGCGGTGAGCGCAGCGTGCCATTGGCAGGCGCTAACCGGCAAATGGTGATGGCGGGCTGCGAGGCAGGCGGTGCAACGTTTACTGTGGCTGTCATCCGCTTGGATGACAGCGCCCAGCTGGAGCAGGCCAAAGCCGAACTCAGCGCAGTCAACAAAGCGACGCAAAGCCAGTACACGCAGCACGGGCCCATACTGGTGCAGGCTTCGGTGTACGGCACACCCAGCGCCGAGCGCGATGGCCCCAGCGCCCTGAGCGCGCAGGCGGTAGAGACGTTTTTCAGTGGCGTGCGTTTGGCGGGCAAGCCATGAGCTTAGGGGGTCAGCAGGCGGGTCTGGGCGCGTATTTGCCGCGTAGCCTGGCAGTTCAGGTGTTTTTGGCTTTTGCATTGGCGTATTTTTTATCGGCTCTGGTGCGCGCCATCACCGCCACGCTCTCGCCGGTGCTGCGCGTGGAGTTTGCGCTGTCGGCGGGCGACTTGGGTTTGCTGGCGGGGGGTTATTTTTTGGGCTTTGCGCTCACGCAGTTGCCGCTGGGCAAGTGGCTCGATACCCACGGCCCGCGCAAGGTGATTTTGAGTTTTTTGAGCATTGCGGTGATAGGCTGCATTGCGTTTGCACTGGCCAGCAGCTTTGTCAGCTTGCTGGCGGCGCGGGTGCTGTGCGGTGTGGGCGTAAGCGCTTGCCTGATGGCACCGCTCACCGCCTACCGCCGCTGGCTCAAGCCCGAGACACAGCTGCGCGCTAACTCGTGGATGCTGATGACCGGCTCGCTGGGCATGGTGGCGGCCACGCTGCCCGTGCAGTGGCTGCTGCCGCAGGTTGGCTGGCGGCCTATCTTTGGCGGCTTGGCGCTGCTCATCTGTGCGTCGATTGCCGTGCTGGCTTGGCGACTGCCTGCTTGGACACAGCCCGTAGCTGGCGTCGCGCAGACACCAAGCAGCGATTCAGGCTACCAAACCATCTGGCAGCATCCGTATTTTCGACGTCATCTGTGGGCAGGCTTTTTTAATTACGGCGGCTTGCTGGCCGTGCAAACCTTGTGGGCTGGGCCGTGGCTGGTGCAGGTCAGCGGCTACACACCTGCCCAGGCGGCTACAGGTTTGTTTGCTATCAACCTGTGCATGCTGTGCACCTTTTGGCTTTGGGGCATGGCCAACCCTCTGTTGGCGCGCAAGGGCTGGCATGCCGACACCTTGATCGCGCGCGGTGTGCCGCTGTCGCTGCTGGTGTTAGGCGGTATCTGTCTGGTGGGCCCTGCGACGCAGTGGTGGGCTTGGGCGCTGTTTTGCGTGTGCTGCAGCTTCATGTCGCTGGCCCAGCCTGCGGTGGGTATGGCTTTTCCGCAGGCACTGGCCGGGCGGGCGCTCAGCGCTTATAACTTGGTGATTTTTACGGGCGTGTTTACCGTGCAATGGGGCATTGGGCTGCTGGTTGACCTGTTCAAATCGCAAGGCTTGGGCACGGTTGACGCTTATCGCGCGGCCATGGGGGTGTTTTTTATCTGCTCAGTGGCGGCTTATCTGCGATTTGTTTTGGATAATAAGACACTTTCTCCTGCCAGATCCCGCTAGACTGCTCCTACGCATGAACCATATTGTCATCATCGCTCACGCTCCGCTGGCCTCAGCCTTGCGCGCCTGCGCGCTACACGTTTTTCCAGACTGCGGCGCGCATGTGACTGCACTGGACGTGCAGCCCAACACACCGCCTGAAGAGACGGTGGCCCAGGCGCGCATCATGCTGGCACAAGCCCACACGGCCAGCACGCCTAACGCCTTGCTTCTGGCCGATATTTTTGGCGCTACCCCGTCTAATGTCGCCCGCTCACTGGCTGATGGTGTCACCACCAAACTGATCACCGGCGTTAACCTGCCCATGCTGCTGCGCGCAGTCACCTACCGCAATGAGAGCCTGGACGCCCTGGTGGCGCGCGCGCTTGCAGGTGGCGCGCAAGGGGTAATGCAAGTGGCCGTCACCGCTCCTCAAAACCAAGCTTCTAAACCTCATGATCCAGACCACCATCACCATCAGCAATAAACTGGGCCTGCACGCCCGCGCTTCGGCCAAGCTCACCAAGCTGGCCGGCAGCTTTCCATGCGAGGTGTGGATGGCGCGCGGCGAGCGCCGTGTCAACGCCAAGTCCATCATGGGCGTGATGATGCTGGCTGCGGGTATCGGTATTGATGTGATGGTGGAGACCCACGGTGACAAAGAGCGAGAAGCGATGGATGCGCTGCTAGCCCTTATTAACGACAAGTTTGGCGAAGGCGAGTAAGCAGTTATGACCTTTAGCATCCACGGCCTGGCAGTCTCGCGCGGTATCGCCATTGGGCGCGCCGTGGTGGTGGCGTCTAGCCGGATGGATGTGGCGCATTACTTTATCAAAGCGGACCAGATCGAGTCTGAAATGCTGCGTGTCAAAGTAGCCAAAGACGCCGTGGTGGGCGAGCTGATCAAGCTGCAGCATTCGCTGGTCGGCAAAGATGCCAAAGACGCGCCCTCTGAGCTGACTGCACTGCTCGATGTGCACCAAATGCTGCTGCAAGACCAGACTTTGCAAGACGGCGTCACGCACTGGATCAAAGACCGCCTCTACAACGCCGAGTGGGCGCTGACCACGCAGCTAGAGATCGTGGCGCGCCAGTTTGACGAAATGGAAGACGCGTATTTACGTGAGCGCAAGGCCGACCTAGAGCAGGTGGTAGAGCGCGTGCTGCGGGTGATGAAAGGCGTGGCGTCGCCAATAGCATCGCCACCGCCACCCCGCAAGCGCCAGCAAGGCCAGCAAAGCCTGCTGCCCGGCGACACCGAAGTGCCGCTGATTTTGATTGCCCACGACCTCAACCCTGCCGATATGCTGCAATTTAAAAGCAGTGTGTTTGCAGGCTTTGTGACCGATGTGGGCGGCAAAACGTCTCACACCGCCATCGTGGCGCGGAGCATGGACATACCTGCAGTCGTGGGCGCGCGCACGGCCAGCCAACTAGTGCGCCAAGACGACTGGGTGATTGTGGATGGCGATGCTGGCGTGATGCTGGTTGACCCGAGCCCCATCATCTTGGCAGAGTACGGCTTTAAGCAGCGCCAAGGCGAGCTCGAGCGTGAGCGCCTGTCGCGCCTGCTCCACACGCCTGCCATCACGCTCGATAGCCACACCATAGAGCTGCTGGCCAATATCGAAATGCCCGAAGACACGGCATCTGCCATGGCCAGTGGCGCAGTGGGCGTGGGTTTGTTTCGCAGCGAGTTTTTGTTCATGGGGCGTGCAGGCAAGTTGCCTAATGAGGACGAGCAGTACGCCGCCTACACCCGCGCGGTCGATGGCATGCAGGGCTTGCCTGTCACTATCCGCACAGTAGATGTAGGTGCAGACAAGCCGCTTGATGCGCATGGCGACAAAGGAGCCTCGCACCTGAACCCCGCTCTGGGCTTGCGCGCTATTCGCTGGAGCTTGTCTGAGCCTGCGATGTTTCGCACGCAGCTGCGCGCCATCTTGCGTGCGGCGGCGCATGGCAAGGTTAATCTGCTCATCCCTATGTTGTGCGCCGCCAGCGAGATTCGCGCCACGCTGCGCCAGATTGACCTGGCCCGCTCCGAGCTGGACAACCGGGGCGCGGTGTACGGCCCTGTGCAGCTGGGCGCGATGATCGAGATCCCCGCAGCAGCGCTGTCGCTGCACACTTTTTTAAAATACTTTGATTTCTTATCGCTCGGCACCAATGACCTGATTCAGTACACGCTGGCGATTGACCGGGCTGACGAGTCGGTCGCGCATTTGTACGACCCGCTGCACCCTGCTGTGCTGCAGCTGGTGGCGCAAACCATTGCGGCCTGCAACGCCCAAGGCAAGGGCGTGAGCGTGTGCGGCGAGATGGCAGGCGACATTACTATGACACGGCTGCTACTGGGCCTGGGGCTGCGCACTTTTTCTATGCACCCCGCCCAAATCCTGGCCGTGAAACAAGAAGTCCTGCGCGCAGATGCAGGCAAGCTGGCAAGCTTTGCACAGCGTGTGCTGACCAGCGACGATCCTGCAGCGCAGTTGCAGGGCGCTAGCTAAGCTAAATCACTTTGAGGTGGGCTTTGCAGGCGCAGGTGCTGATGGGCAAACGCCACATACCAGTCCAAGCAGCCTGCGTTGGCCATCGCATCTTTATTCACCACTTTATGCAGCGGCTGACCGAGAAGAAGCTTTTTGATCGGTAGCTCTTGTTTTTTGCCACTGAGGGTGCGCGGTATCTCGGCGACTAGCTCAATGGTGTTGGGAATAAAGCGCGGGGACACAGCGGTTTTAATGGCGTTGTTAATTTTGTCTTTGAGTGCAGCGTCCAGCGTGATGCCGGGGCGCAGCGCGACGAACAAGGGCATGAAACTGTCTTTGCCTAAATACTCCAAGTCCACTACCAAAGAGTCCAACACCTCGGGCAAGCTTTCTACCGCGCTGTAGATTTCGCTGGTACCCATGCGCAGGCCCATGCGGTTAATCGTTGCGTCGCTGCGGCCATAGATGATGCAGCCGCCGTCTGCACCGATCTTGAGCCAGTCGCCGTGCCGCCACACCGGCTTGCGGCCACCTTGGCCGTCGTCTGTCGTGTACATGTCAAAGTAGCTTGACAGGTAGCGTTTATCGCCTGCGTCGTTCCAAAAATACAGGGGCATCGACGGAATAGGCTGCGTGCAGACCAGCTCACCTACTTCGCCTATAACGGGTGTGCCATCTTCGCTCCACGCCTGGACCGCGCAGCCCAGCAAGCGGCATTGCATTTGACCGGGCACTTGCGCTAACTCGCGGTTGCCGCCAATGAACGCGCCGCAAAAATCGGTGCCACCTGATATGTTGCACCACCAGATGTCATTGCTGTCCGTTTGCACTGAGCTTGTCAAAGTGCTGGTGAGTCCTTCGACAGGCTCAGGATGAACGGATGGGGTATTCACATTCTTAAACTGCGCAATCCCCCAGCGCTGCACGTCTTCTGGCAGTGGTGACCCCGTGCTGCCGAGCGCGCGCACACGGTGCAAGTCACCGCACTGTGCAATATCCAATCCCGCCTTCATGCAATTGGTATAAAACGCTGCGCCAGCGCCAAAATAAGTGATGTGGTGGCGCGCTGCGAAGCGCCACAGCACTGTCCAGTCCACCTTGTCTTTGCTGCCCGATGGGTTGCCATCGTAGATGCAAATGGTGGTGCCTGTCGCCAGGCCCGCCATTTGCGCGTTCCACATCACCCAACCCGTAGAGCTATACCAGTGGTAGCGCTCGCCCCACGAGTTGGGGTGGTAGCTGCAGCCTACGTCGTTGCCCAAATTTTTCATCGCCAGCAGCGTGAGAATGATGCCGCCGTGGCCATGCACGATGGGCTTGGGCAGCCCCGTGGTGCCGCTGGAATAGACGATCCACAGGGGATGGTCAAAGGGCAGCCAGTCAGGTGCAAAAGTATCAACTAGTGCATTATTTTGGCTTTTTTCCGACGTGAATATTAGATAGTTAGCTATTATTTTAGTAGTATTTATGTGATCTGTCGTCGATGCGTAAGGTGTCTGTAGCAGCACCAGCCGCTCCACTGTGGGCAAGCCATCGCACAGCGCTTGCACCTCTGCGCAGCGGCTGTGCGCCTTGCCGCCGTAGAACACACCATCGACTGCGATCAGCACCTTGGGCGTAATTTGGCTGAACCTGTCCAGCACAGCAGGCGTGCCCATATCGGGCGCGCACACGCTCCACACTGCGCCGATGCTCATCGTAGCCAAACACGCCACGATGGTCTCCGGGATGTTGGGCATGTAGGCGGCCACGCGGTCGCCACGCTGAACACCCATGTCGCGCAAGCTCAGTGCCAAACAGGCGACTTGGCTTTTCAGCGCAGGCCAAGACAATTCGGTCACATCGCCGCATTCGTTTTCGCTGACGATCGCCATCATGCCTGCTGCATGCGCCGCATGGACATGGCGCAACACCTGCTGCGCGTAGTTCACCTGCGCACCCACAAACCACTGCGCATGCGGCATGCGCTCGTGCGCCAGCGCGGCGCTGTACTTTGTCGCCGACTGCACCTCAAAATAGTCCCACACCGACTGCCAAAACGCATTCAAATCTGTTACCGACCAGTGGTGCAGCGCATCGTAGCTATCAAAACGCAAACCCCGCTCACGCCCCAGCCAGTCTTGGTACAGGCGAATTTGTGGCGTGAAAGGTGGCGGCAGCGATGGCGTGTTGGCCGCGCTGGGGTGTTGTACAGTCATAGCCAGAATATACCTGCGAGAAAGCTGTCCGTCATGTCACTTTTAGCACCTGCGCTCAACCCTCTGTGCGACTTGGTCGTGTTTGTCGCCCCACCTGTCGAAGCAGGCCTGGTGCAAGGCCTGAACTCGCAGGGCAAGCGCCGCATCATCCCGATTACCGGCGGCACCGTGCGCGGCAAACTGCAAGGTACCGTATTGCACGGCGGGTCAGACTTTCAACTGGTGCTAAACGACACCACCGCCCAGCTGGACGCCCGCTACGTGCTGCAGCTGGGTGACGGATCGCATGTGTATGTGCACAACCGCGCCCTGCGCCGAGGCAGCGCCAGCGACATGGCCGCTTTGGTAAGCGGTGAGGCTGTACCTCCTGAGCGAATTTACTTTCGCTGCGCGCCTACCTTTGAAGTCGAAAACCCATCACTGCACTGGATGACACAAAGCTTGTTTATCGGCACGGGGGCGCGTTATCCAGACCGGGTAGAGATGCGTTTTTATGAGGTGATGTAATTTAATGCTCTATATTTAATAGCAAACTATTGAATATCCACGTCGGAAAAACGCCAAAAATTTAGGTTACTTGTGTTTTCATTACATGCAGTGTGCCAGCATCGGCTGCAAACATATGCTCCACCCGCAGTGACGCTAGCGTGATGTCTTGCGGCGTGCCAAAGGTGGTGAACATGCTAAAAAACGCCAGCTCGCCGTGCGCTGTGGCAAAGCGCGATGTCAGCACAGGCACAGCTTGACTGGGCCACGCAGCGTACGGATTTTGACCGCCAATACGGTCACGCAGCAGCGCAGCAAACGCCTCTACCTTGGGGGTCAGCGCAGGCTGCACAGACGCATCATCTCGCAAGTGCGCCAGCAGCGAGGGGCCTACTTCGGCCAAGTTGAGCATGGTTTTGCAAAAGCCTTCGGGGTGCGCCAGCATATCCAGCAGGTTGATCGGCGGGCTGCTGGTTGTGTGAGCGCGCAGCGCATCCGCAGCCCAAGGCATCAGCGTGCTGGCCAGCCATAGCCCAGCGCTATTCCAGCGCAATACATTCCACTGCGCATCCAATACAAACGCAGGCTGCGGATCGTGCGCCTTGATCAGTTGCACCAGTGCGTCATTAGCCTGCGCCAGCATCGGGTCGCCCAGCGGCGCTGCGCTGTACGCGGGCGCGTAGCCCGCCTGCAACATGGCCGCGTTGCGTACCACCAGCGGCGCGTCCAGCTCATGCAGCCAGGCCAGCAGCAGCTCGCGGCTAGGCTTGGAGCGGCCGCTCTCGACAAAGCTCACATGTCGCTGCGACACGCCTACCCGCATCGACAGCTCCAGCTGGCTTAGGCGCTTGGCTTTACGCGCATGCTGCAAGGTGATCGGCAAGGTGTGGGTGAGCACATTCATGCATCTATTGAACCACAGCCCTGCGCAGATTCAATGACCTCGCAGGTAATTGCGCGTATGACCTAGGCGCTAGACACTGAGTGCCTCACACATGAAAGGACAACTTATGCAACGCATCGTATTGACCATCACCTTGATATTGTTTAGCGCATTAAGCGTCAAAGCGCTTTGGCAAGTAGGCTACTTGGGTTTATTCAGCCAACAATTTGCGAATTCCGGCACGCAGCAAGTTCTTACTGACTTAATCATTGCAGTATGCATTTGCATGTATCGGATGTGGCACGACGCCAATGCCACCGGCCGCAATGTGTGGCCGTGGCTTGCACTGTCGATGGTTGCGGGCTCGTTTGGCCCATTGCTATATATGCTGACTGCCAAGCGCAAGGCCGCCGTATGACCGTGGTTGCAATGACAAAACCCTTCTTATTTTGGTGGTGCTGGCTTATGGCAGTCACGCTGTGCTTTATGGCGTTCTCCGTCACGTTGGTATTGGCTCCAGACTTAACAAGACGATTTTTCAGTCTTCTAATTTATGCATCGCCCGAGAAAATCAACGCCTTTGGCACTGAGGCGGTGGCTTATATTTCGCTGCTGCATGCCGTGCTCGGCGCTGTCATGATTGGCTGGGGTATGGCGCTGTTGTTGACCGTTTTGCGACCATTCAAAAGCATGTCATTACAGGCATGGAAAACTGTTGCCGTATCTATGGCGGTGTGGTTTATTCCAGATACCGGGTATTCACTGTGGTCAGGCTTTTGGCAAAACGCCGCGTTCAACTGCATTTTTATCGTGCTGTTTGCCATCCCGTTGATTGCAACCTACAACACATGCCGCCAGCACAGCGGCTAATCCCCGCAGATCAACCCACCGGCGTGCACAGCTCCACCAAACTGCCATCCGGACAACGCAGGTAGGACACCGTCTGTCCCCAAGGTTTTTGCGTTGGCGCTTTTAGCTCAGTTGCGCCCGCAGCCAGCGCCTTGGCGTGCGCAGCGTTCACATCGTCAGTCACCAGTGCAATCTCGATACCCAGAGGTTTGAGCGACCCGCTGGCCTTGACATAGCCATCAGGCAAATTGCTGCGCCCCAAGCTGTGCGCTGCAAAAGCCAAGGTAGTCTCGCCTGTAGCCAGTTCCCCGTAGTCACCGCCCTCATGCACAAATCCCCGCTTGATCCCAAAAGCCAACTCATAAAACTCGATAGAGGCTAATACGTTGGGGACGTAGATGATGGTGTAGCCAAGTTTCACAGCAACTCCTGACAAAAAAGACAGGTTAGCACCAAAGCGCTGGTGCATACCGAAAACGCGATAATCACCCCATGCGCTTCTCCCCTAAGACCGTTGGCATCGCTGCCGCTGTCGTCACCATTCTCATTTGGACTTCGTTCATCGTCATCGCCCGTTTTATGGCGCTCAAAAGCCTTACGCCGCTGGACATCGTGCTGTGCCGCTTTGTGGGCGCGGGGCTGGTATTGCTGCCTTGGGGCTATATCATGGTGCGCAAAATGCAGGCCGAAGGTAATGGTGCGCAAACTTGGTTAAATTTGTCGCCGCTGCCTAAAAATGTCACGCTCACTGTCGGCGCGTTTGGTGGGGTGCTGTATGCCGTGTTGGCCTACAGCGCGTTTGTGTATGCGCCTGCGGCGCATGGGTCGGTGCTATTGCCGGGTATGCTGCCGCTGTCTACGGCGCTATTTTCGGTGTGGTTGCTGCATGAGCATTTAAGCAAAGGCCGCATCACTGGGCTGGCGATGATTTTTGGTGGTGCGCTGTTGGTGGGCGGTGTGTCGCTGCTTAAAGCGGCGCTTCACTTGGACGGTGCCAGCCAAGTATGGAAGGGCGATGTGCTGTTTGTGAGCGCCTCGACCTGCTGGGCTTTTTATGCGGTGACCTGCCGCAAGCATGCGCTGGGCGCGGTGCCTGCCACTATTGCCGTGATAGTAGTGTGTGTGCTGACCTATATTCCGGTGTATGCGCTGCTGGTGTGGGGCGGCGTGCTACGCAGCACGCTGGCTACTGCGCCTTGGGGCGAGATTATTTTTCACACCATCTGGCAGGGCGGTGGCTCGGTGGTGATTTCGGGTATTACATTTACCAAGATGATTCAATATTTTGGACCGATCCGCAGCACCATGTTGACAGCGATCGTGCCAGGCTTGTCGGCACTGGGCGCGGTGGTGTTTTTAAACGAGCCTTTGCACTGGAACCTGATAGCCGGGTTGGCGCTGGTGACCTTGGGCATTGTGGTGGGCGTGCGTGCTGCAAGCCAGGCAGTGCCATCGGCGGTTGTTGCGAAGGCTTGAGGGTTATGAAGCTATTGGCCTTTGATACGTCGACCGAAGTCATGAGCATTGCTGTGCAAAACGGCGCGCATGTCTTCACGCACAGCGGCGCGGGCGGTGCCCACACCTCAGCCACGCTGATACCCGCTATTCAAGGCTTGATGCAGCAGGCAGGCTTGCAGTTTGCACAGCTCGACGCAATAGCTTTTGGGCGCGGCCCAGGCTCGTTTACGGGGCTGCGCACGGCATGCTCTGTGGCGCAGGGCTTGGCTTTTGCGGCCAAAGTCAAAGTGCTGCCCATGGACACGCTGATGGTGCTGGCCAACGAGGCAGACTTTGCTGCACCTGATGGCGCAGTTGCTGCTACAGGCGCGCAGCGCGTGGTCTGCGCTGCGCTGGACGCACGCATGGGCGAGCTGTACTACGCCTACTATGCATTCAGTGCGGGTGCGTGCCAGGCGCTGTCTGATGCGCAGCTGCACACGCCTGCGGCGATGGCGGTGCTGGGTGGTTTTGAGGGCACGCTGCTGGCCGGCAATGTACGCCCGGCCTACGACGCCCAGTTAAGCCCCGCCATGCAGGCCGCACCGTATTGGGCCTGCCTGCCCAGCGCAACAGCCATGCTGCGCTTAGCGCCCCAGCGCATCGCAGCAGGCGCACTGGTGGACGCGCAAGACGCACTGCCGCTGTACATTCGCGACAAAGTGGCGCAAACCACCGCAGAGCGCGAGGGTGCAGCGGCCATCACTACCAAAACCACCGCCGCACAGCCATGAGCGCTCTGCCTACATCTCCGGGTGCTACCTACCCTGACCTGCATCTGCTAGAGGCCAGACTAGAGCCGTTGCGGGCAGACGCGCTAGCGCAGATCATGCTGATTGAACAAGCGGCCTATGAGATGCCTTGGAGCGAGACCAATATTGCCGACAGCATTCGCTCAGGCTATCTGTGCTTGCAACTGATTGGCGGCGAGGACACTGTGCTGGGCTACATGATTGCCATGCCGGGCGTGGACGAGGTGCATTTGCTCAACATCACGGTGGCGCCCAGCTACCAGCGACAGGGCTGGTCACGGGTGATGCTGGACGCACTGGTGCTGTGGGCGCGCAGCATAGCGGCCCAGTGGGTGTGGCTGGAGGTGCGGGTGGGCAATGCACGCGCGCTGGCTGTGTACGCGCAATTTGGCTTTAGGCGTGTGGGTGAGCGCAAGCAATACTACCCAGCAGCCCATAATCAACGCGAAGACGCCTTAGTGATGAGCTACAAACTATGACCACCGAAGATGTATATTCCCCAGGCACTGCTTTAGATGCCCGCCAGCGCAGCATGTTGGAGGCCATGGGCATTACGCTGTGGGAACCCCAGTTAGATGCTAAAAAAGAGCATTTTTCCGACGCAGATATTGGTAAGTCAGCTATTAAAAATATAGCAAATGCTGCGCCTGAGACTGCATTTACAGCGCCATCCGCAATCCCGGCTGCTGCTCAGCGTGCTGCGCCACCTGCTATCTCCAAGGCCCCCGCTGTCAGCACTCCAGCGGCCAGCGCGCCGGTCGCTCGCACCGTGGCTTTGCAGCCGTTGCCAGACGGCATTGCGCAGATGGACTGGCTACAACTGCAAACCGCAGTGAGCAGTTGCCAAGCCTGCGCACTGTGCGAAGGCCGCAAAAACGCCGTGTTTGGCACAGGCCAAACCAGCACCGAGCCTGCATTGGCGCCGCAGGCAGACTGGCTGATCGTGGGCGAAGCACCCGATGAAAACGAGGACAGTCAAGGTGAACCATTTGTAGGCCAAGCGGGCCAGCTGCTGGACAACATGCTGCGCGCCGTGGTCAGCAACGGCAAGCCTTTGAGCCGCCAAAGCAATGTGTTCATTGCCAATGTGCTTAAGTGCCGCCCACCCGCCAACCGCAACCCCAGCCCCGAAGAGGTGGCCATGTGCCAACCCTACTTGCAGCGGCAAATTGCACTGCTGCAGCCCAAGATCATTGTGGCTATGGGCCGCTTTGCAGTGCAGTCGTTGTTAGGCAGCACAGAGCCGCTAGGCAAGCTGCGCGGTCGCGTGCACTACATGCAAGACTCGGCTATCAGCACCCCGGTGATCGTCACCTACCACCCCGCCTACCTGCTACGCAACCTGCCCGACAAGTCCAAAGCGTGGGCAGACTTGCTGCTAGCGATGCAGACTTTGCAGCCAGCAGCCTAGGCTGCTGGCTTAGCGCGTAAAGCCTTCGCACAGGCCTGAGTTAGCGCGGCCTTGACACTCTCGGCGCAAGCGGCGCTCGCGGTCTGGGGTGGACTCGGCTGAGCCGTTGTGGAAGGTGACGCTGCTTTTGGTCGTTTTGGCTTTTTTAGCGCGCTTAGGCTTAGTGCTCTGGTCTGTGTTGGCAGAAATCTGCCAACCTGTTGGGTTGTACTGTGCATGGGCACTGCCCCCTATGCACAGCCCTAACGCCAACAGGGTCGTAAAAATAATAGAATGCATATTAACTACTTAAAAGTGAATGCCGCGCATCATCTGCTGCATGGCCACGGCCTCAGCAGACAGTTGCGGTTTTGCTGACTTGTCGCCCTTAGCAGCTGACGAATCTGGGAACATGCGGAACGAAGTGTTCATCACAATTTGCATGATCTTAGGGAACAGCGCGTGCAGCACTTGGCCTGTAATGCCCAAGCGGGTGGCGATGCGCACGTTTTTGTAGATGCAGGCACCGGCCACCATGTCGGCGGCTTCTTCGGGGCTGAGCGTTGGCACGTTTTTATAGATGTTGGTTGGCGCTATCATGGGTGTGCGCACCAGCGGCATGTTGATGGTGGTAAAGCTAATGCCTTGGTCTGAGTATTCGCTGGATGCGCAGCGTGTCCATGCGTCAAGCGCGGCCTTGGATGCAACATACGCACTGAAACGCGGGGCGTTGGTCAGCACGCCAATCGAGCTGATGTTGACAATGTGACCTTTCTTTTTAGCCGTCATCGCAGGCAGCAAGCCCATGGTCACGCGAATGCAGCCAAAGTAGTTAAGCTGCATGGTGCGCTCAAAATCATGGAAGCGGTCGTAGCTGTTTTCAATCGCGCGGCGAATCGAGCGGCCTGCGTTGTTGATCAAATAGTCCACGCCGCCGTGGTTGGCTAGCAGCTCTTTGACGAATCGGTCGCAGTCGGTCATATCAGCAATGTCTGCTGCGTAGCAGACAAAGCTGTAGCCTTTGGCCTTGGCTTCTTTTTGTGCTTCATCTAGCTTGTCTTGGTCGCGGCCACAGATGATAGTAACGGCGCCTGCCTCAGCAAACTTGTGGGCACTGGCCAGGCCAATTCCGGACGATCCACCAGTGATCAACACCACTTTGCCCTGCACGGTGCCTTTGAGCGAGCGGTCGATAAACAAGTCAGGGTCGAGGTGGCGCTCCCAGTAGTCCCACAGACGCCAAGCGTAGTCTTTCAGGTGTGGGCACTCGATGTTGGAGCCCTTCAAAATGATATCTAAATCGCGGCGGTCAAAGCGCGTGGGGTAGTTGATAAAGGTCAACATATCCTCGGGTATGCCGAGGTCTTTGAACACTGCTTCTTTCACGCGGCGCACCGGCTTGACCGACATCAGCGTTTTGGTCACGCTTTTAGGAATAAAGCCCAGCAGCGCGGCGTTAACAAACAAATTCATCTTAGGCGCATGGCCTGCTTTGCTGAAAATATCCAGCACGTCGCCTACGCGGTAGCCTTCAGAGTCAACCAAGTGAAAGCACTTTTTGGCGATTGCGGTTTTGTGCGAGATATAGTCCAAGCAATTGACCACAAAGTCCACAGGCACGATGTTCACTCGCCCGCCCTCTAGGCCAATCATTGGCATCCACGGCGGCAGCAGCTGGCGCATGCGCTGGATAGCCTTGAAGAAATAGTACGGCCCGTCGATCTTGTCCATCTCACCGCTTTGGCTGTCGCCCACCACCATGGCGGGGCGGTACACGGTCCATGCGCCTTTGTATTCTTTGCGCACGATCTTCTCGGACTCGTGCTTGGTACGAAAGTACGGGTGTTCGTAGTTTTCGGCTTCATCGAACATATCCTCGCGGAACACGCCTTCGTACAGGCCCGCTGCTGCAATACTGGAGACATGGTGGAAGTGACCTGCGTCGATGGCTTTGGCAAACTCTACCGTGTTACGGGTGCCGTCGATGTTGACAGCCACTTGGCTTTCTTCGTCAGCGCTCAGGTCATACACCGCTGCAAGGTGGTGAAAATGGTCAATTTTTCCTTTGAGCTTTTTGACATCGTCGACTGATACGCCCAGCTTTTTGGCTGTCAGGTCGCCAAAGACAGGTACCGCACGGGCAGCGGCCACGCCCCAGTATTCGCGCAAACCTGCGACTTTTTTCTCGCTTTCTTTGCGGATCAAAAAGTGAACCACCGAGCCTTTGCGCTCCAATAGCTTTTTGACCAAGCGTTTGCCGATAAAACCGGTCGCTCCTGTGACGAAATACTGCATGCTGTGCTCCTGATAGGCCATGTTGTAGAAAAAATGCTTATAGCACTATTGTGCACAAAGCGGTCATTAGATCAATCGGGCGTAAACCCGAGCGCAGCGTAGAGACAGGGCCCTAGCGTTTTAGAATCTAGCACCTAAACAGGGTGTGGCGATGGGCGTACAGTTCATGCCACCTGCGCTGGACATAAAACATCCTATTGCAAACTGTCATTTAACGATTTTCAATCTATTTTTACGGAGCATTTCACCATGGTCAAAAAAATCAACAAAGCCGCAGCAGCCCCTAAAGGCGCATCCGATATGGCCAGCACCATCAAAGAATCTGCACAGCAAATTTGGCTAGCAGGCTTGGGTTCGTTCTCCAAAGCGCAGGGTGAAGGCGGCAAAGTGTTTGAAACCTTGGTGAAAGAAGGCCTGTCTATCCAGCGTAAAACCCAGGCGGTTGCAGAGGGAAAAATCTCTGAGGCCACCAACAAAATGGCAGGTATGGCCAACGACATCTCCAGCAAAGCCACCAGCCAATGGGGCAAACTGGAAGACATTTTTGAAGAGCGCGTAGCCAAGGCCCTGAACAAACTCGGTGTGCCGTCGGCCAAAGATGTGGACGCTTTGATCGCCCGCATCGACGCGCTCAACGCTTCTGTGGCCAAGCTCAGTGCCAAAGCGCCTGCGGCCAGCAAAGTCAAGGTAGCAGCTAAATCAGCCAAGCCTGTAGCCAAGCCCGCTGCGAAGTCAGCTGCCAAGCCAGCAGCCAAAAAGCGCGCTGTGCGCAAGGCTGCGTAAGTTTGAGATGGGCTTTCCATGCGAAAGCTCACCCCAAGGCGCATGATGCGCCTTTTTTATTGTTTTACCCTGTTTTTTAAGCAGTTTTTCGACGTGGATATTAAATAGTTTGCTACTGTTTTCATAGTATATTGCGTCCTGCTACCCCTCTTATTTCATGCCCCAACCTGCCCATCGCCCTGCCAGTCTCCCCACTCAAGCCACCAAGCGCACAGCGCCGCGCATCGCTTTGGCCTTGGCAGGCGGCGGCCCGCTGGGCGCTATCTACGAGATTGGCGCTTTGTGCGCGCTGGACGAAGCGCTGGATGGCATCGAATTTACCCAGCTTGACCATTATGTGGGGGTCTCTGCAGGCAGCTTTATTGCATCGGCACTAGCCAACGGCATGGGCCCACACGAGCTGTGCAAAAGCTTTATTGATAACGACCAGCCTGCGCTGGCCGGCGAAGACACCTCTGACCGTTTTGACCCGGCTTGGCTCATGCGCCCTGCAGTGGGTGAGTTTGTGCGCCGCACGATTATGCTGCCGGGCCTGCTGGCCTCAGCAGCCTGGCGCGCTAGCGTGCAAGGCAAGTCGCTGATCAGCGCCATCGAGTTACTAGGCCCTGCGCTGCCGACCGGGGTGTTTAGCAGCGACGAGCTGAACTCGCGCTTGGCGGCTATTTTCAGCAAACCGGGCCGCACCAACGACTTTCGCCAGCTCAAAAGTCGGCTGACTTTGGTGGCCACCAACCTCAACAGCGGTGAGGCAGCGCCTTTTGGCCAGCCTGGCTGGGACAGTGTGCCCATCTCGCGCGCAGTGCAGGCCAGCTCAGCGCTGCCCGGCCTGTTTCCGCCAGTGGAGATCGACGACCATTACTATGTCGACGGGGCATTGAAAAAGACCTTGCACGCCACTGTGGCGCTAGAAGAAGGTGTCGACCTGCTGCTGTGCTTGAACCCACTGGTGCCTTTTGACGCCACCCACGCCATACCCACGGTGATGCAGCGCGGTATCCATCCGTCTAAGCAGCGCATCCCCAGTATTGTGGACGGCGGACTGCCCGGGGTGCTCAGCCAGACTTTTCGCTCGATGATTCACTCGCGCATGGAGCTGGGCATGAAGCACTACGAGCGCAGCTACCCCCACACCGATATTATTTTGATCGAACCCGATCACCGCGATCCCGAGCTGTACCTGGCCAACACCTTTAGCTACAGCCAGCGCCGCGCTATTGCCGAGCACGCCTACCAGCAAACCCGCCATATGCTGCGTTCACGCAAAACCACCTTGTCGGCCAAGCTCAACCGCCACGGCATCCGCATCAACTCAGAGGTGCTGGACGACCCCAAGCGCCATTTGGTGCAGCCGCCAGCGCCCACCAGCCGCTTGGGCCGTTCTATTGTGACCTTGCAAGAGGTAATGGACGATCTAGAAGACTATGCCGGGCACGCAGCAGGTTAGCCAAACTGCAAAACTTCGGTTAGAGTGCTGCTGTAAGCAATCAATCGGCTACCGCCAGCCGCCACCGCACTCACCAGAGGATAGTCATGGCAAAAAAAGCGCCGCGCCGCACTGCAGAACGCATACTAGAAGTCACCCTAGAGCTGTTTAACCGCTTTGGTGAGCCCAATGTGTCCACCACACTGATCTCTGCCGAGCTGAGCATCAGCCCCGGCAACCTGTACTACCACTACCCTGCCAAAGATGAGCTGATTAACAGCCTGTTTGACAAATACGAGCGGTCCTTGAGCGAGCTGCTCAACGCCAGCGACGGTGTGCGTGATGTGGAAGATGCTTGGTTTTTTATGCATTCCTTGTTCGAGCTGATCTGGCAGTACCGCTTTTTGTACCGCGACTTGAACGATTTGCTCAGCAAAAACCGCCGCTTAGAAACTCATTTTCAATGGGTTCTCAAAAACAAAACCCGCAGCGTGCGCGCTATGTTGGACGCCATGAGCCGCAGCGGCGCTGTCAATATTGACTCGCGCGAGGTGGAGGCCACTGCCACCTCGATGGTGGTAGTGCTAACCTATTGGCTGAGCTTTGAATATGTGCGTGACCCACGCAAAGCGCTCGAACCTGAGAGCGCAGGAGCCGCCTTGATGCGCGGCGCGCAGCATGTGCTCAATTTGCTGGTACCCTACCTAGAAGCCAACCAGCGCCAGCATTTACTCGGCTTGGTCAATGAATACAGCGCCAAGACTGCTGCGCCAACAACGTAAAAACTCAATCGCCTAGATCCGGGGTGGCAGCCAATGGCACATCGTCCATCGGCTCATAGCGCGCCACCACGAAGGCACGCTGAGCAGTCTGTGCCACTCGCACCAACGTTCGCATGACGCAATGTATCGAAGGCTTGTCTAGCGCAGCCAAGGGGTCGTCCAGCAGGGTCAGAGCTGCGCCTGAAGCAAAGGCAGCCGCCAACCACACCTTGCGCTTCGAACCGGTAGACAGCATAAACATCGGCTTATCCACATGGGGCGCTAAAGACAAACCATCAACCAGCGCTGCGAAAGCAGCGTGATCCCATAGCGGGTAGGCGCTGCGCAGCGACGCAAAGTACTCTGTTGCCGTGATGGCGTCAAAGTCGCTGGTGCGAGGCTCTACCCAAAAGACTTGCTGTTGGTAGGCTGCGCGATGGGTCTTAAGCAGCGCTCCGTTTAAGCGCAAATCTCCCGCGTCGGCAGCTAGATCACCTGCAAGCAAGCGCAGCAGCGACGTTTTGCCGCGCCCATCACCTGCGCGCAACAATGTGACGCCGGCAGGCACTTGCAGTGACAAGCCCTGAAACAAGGGGCACTCTGGATAACCAAAATGCAATTGATCGATGTGAAGAATCGGCATGACTCAAAATTTGGCCATCAAACTGTTTTCTCTGGCGCAAAAAGATAGATCGCGTAGAGCAGCACACATGCCATATCGAAGAAAACAATCAAATGCAAACCTTGCAGAGCGGGGTTGTT
Organism: Polaromonas sp.; assembly: GCA_031431335.1. GTDB lineage: Bacteria > Pseudomonadota > Gammaproteobacteria > Burkholderiales > Burkholderiaceae_C > JAAFIP01. The sequence continues at coordinate 51,653 of JANPDG010000122.1, forward strand.
CCAAGCCATCACAATCAAAATACAAAACCCTAGTTTTTCTAACAAAGCCGCCCACATGACGGGGCGGCGGTGCACTGGGTGGCGCGCTGCGTACACCAGCAATGCGCCTATACAAAAAATTAACATACCCGCCTGCTGCACAAACATCAGCCCCACAGGGTCACTCACCGTCATGGCAGACAAAGACAGGGCAAGGTGGGGCGCAAAATACTGGAGCAGAGGCAGCATGGTGGCGATGCCAGTGACGTACAAAATGGGGGTGATATATTTTTGGATCATAAAAGCTGTCGTTATGTTGGCTCAGTGCGGCTCAATTGAGTTGTGTGTGGCTGCCTTGATAATAAGCCAATGCCGCGCCCCATCTGCCCTACCTGCCTGCGCGCCCAAAGCGCCTGTATGTGCAGCTGGGTTACGCCCGTAGTGCACTGCGTGCAGGTGCTGATTTTGCAGCACCCGATGGAAGTCACGCAGGCCAAAGGCAGTGGCCAGCTTTTGCACTTGAGCTTGCAGCGCAGCCAAGTACTGGTGGGTGAGCGCTTTGATGCGCAGCAGATACAAGCCGTATTAGCGCATCAACGCGCTATATTGCTCTACCCCAGCACACTGAGCGACGCATCGCTGATGCCTGCAACCGATGTACCTGATGCGTGGCTACATGACCCGGCCTCGCTGTGTTTGGTGGTGCTAGACGCAACATGGCGCAAAAGCTGCAAAATGCTGCACCACAACCCATGGCTGCAACAGCTTGCGCGCATGGCACTGCATGAGCCGCCGGCATCGCGGTACCACATACGCAAAGCACGCTGCGCGCACCAACTGTCTACCTTAGAGGCCACCTGCGCTGCAATAGCCCAGCTAGAAGGCCAGGCCAGTTTGTGCGCGCCACTGCTCAGCGCGTTTGACGGATTTGTGCAGCAGCAGTTAGCCTATCGGCCTGAGGGCTTACTCTGACCAAGGCAGCATCAACGTCACGATGCTGAGCTTGGCAAACTCGGGCTCGAACTCGTCGATGATGGCCTGCGGGTTGGGGCACAGGCCCGCGTCGGTGATCAAACCAAACTGCACACCGCCGCCATAGCTTAATATGCTCACGCCCATGCCCACGTCACCACTTTGAGGCACCCAAAATATGTTCTCTTCAATGGTGGAGCCCAAAAACTGTAATTTTTCTTTAGGGCCAGGCACGTTGGTCATCACTGCTGTGGTCTTTTTTCCGAACAGGTTGAGCATGGCGTCTTGCGCAGGCTTGATCAACAACCCTGCAACCGCCAACAGGCTAAACGCTAGCAAAGGCTGGTAGCTTCCTTTCATGTGGCTCATGCGTTTGCGCACCTCATACACACGCTCAATCGGGTTGGCCACGCCAATGGGCAGCACCAAGGGGGCCAGTCCAAAACGATTGCCCAGCTTGTAGGCTTGGTCAAGCGGGCGCAGGTTGACCGGCACCATCGCACGAATCTCTTGGCCCGTCACGTCGTCGCCCATGCTCTTAAGGTACTCGCCAATCGCACCTGCAGCGCAGCTGAGCAGCACATCGTTGATCGAACAATTAAGCGCCTTGCCCACGGCTTTGACTTCTTCGAGCGGAATGGGCTGGCACCACGCTACTTTTTTAGTCGTGCCAGGCTTGCCTTTGAGGCGGGTTTTGGAGTCATCGGGCATCATGGCCAGCGCAGCCAAGTCGCCTACCAACTGCATACCCAGCTTGGCAATGTCCATCGAGCCCGACATGCCTTTTTGAGGGTCGGACAGCATTTGCAGCGAACGGGCAGCGCCCTCGCCTGCGGCGCCCAGCGCTTTGACAGTGAGGTCGGTAAACGGCTTTAAAAAGCTTTGGGTGATCCAGTCTTCGGGGGTGCTGGGCGCTTCTTTGCGCACGCGCTCGGGCGGTGGCAAGCCGCCATCGACTAACGAGGTGGTGACCGAGATCAGTGCAATACCGTCGGCTATGCAGTGGTGAATGCGCACCATCATGGCACTGCCTACACTGCCATCGGGCAAGGTGTAGTTTTCGATCAAATGAAATTGCCACAGTGGACGGCGGCGGTCCAGCGGCGTGGTGGTGAGCAGGGCTACGCGGTCTTGCAAGGCATCTTGCAGGGTATGGCCTTTTTGCGCTTTGAGAGTTTCGGTAACGACATGATTGCGTATGTCGAATTTTTTATCGTCTACCCAGGTCGCGCCTGCCGTGTCCTCGACCACACGCTGGCCAAAGCGGCGGTACTTGAGCAAACGGTCATTCACGCGTTCGCACAGGTCAGCGTGGGAGATACCGGGCCTGAGCACCCACACACCCACGATCATCATCAAGTTCTCGGGCGAGTCCATGCGCAGCCATGCGGTATCGACCTTGGTCATGCGCTCGCCCGACAGGCCCAGTGTGCCAGCCACTGCACGTTCGACGTTTTTTTGCACCACTTTGGCAGCGTGTTGGGCACTGCCTGCGGTTTTAGCGGCAGTTTTGCGAACGGTTTTCACTGCACGCTGCGCAGCGCTCTTGGTAGTGTCGGGTGCTATAACGCGGGTAACCATGCAGTGCTCTCCTTGGGACAGATTCATCTGCCCCTATAGTTGGGGTAAGTTCCCTATTTTGGCGGGTTTCAGGCCATTAAGATACAGAGCAGTTTCCCTAAAGTCGTGATTTATTATTCAGGAGTACACCATGTCCAATCTCAAAGCCCAGTTCGATGCCGCCATGGCAGATTCAAAAAGCCTCGCCGAACGCCCTGACAACACTACGCTCTTGCAAATCTACTCGCTGTACAAACAAGGCAGCACCGGCGACAACGCTGAGAAGAAGCCCGGCTTTGGCGACATGGTGGGCCGCGCTAAATGGGACGCATGGAACAATCTCAAAGGCACATCAACTGACGACGCTATGCAGCAGTATGTCGACCTGATTGAATCTTTGAAGTAAGACAAAAAAATTGGCAGTTTTCCGACGTGGATATTAGATAGTATGCTATTTTTATAATAGCAAACTACGTATCCTAATGTGACTGCCGAGCTGTGCGTGCAGCGCCCCGAGCTGTGCGTTGCATCACCTACGCTGTACGCTGTATCACCTGCACTCTGGCTCTCAGAACTTTTTCAGGCCTTCTTTTTGGCTGCAGGCTTCTTCTTGAGCAGCGCATCCAAGTTTTTGGTAATCTCGCCTTCGATCTTGTCTTTGAACGCGCCGAGTAAAAATCCCAGCTTGGCATCGAGCACAAAGCTGTCTTTGGTAACCACCAAGCTGCCGTCCACGCCGCTGCGGCTAAAGCTCACGTTGTCTTTGGTTTTTCCCTCTTCGTAGGTGCACTCCATATCGAATTTTTCTTCGACTTGCTCGGCCCATTTGAAAGCGATCTTGCGTGCTTCGGCCAAGCCTAGCTCGTGCTCGCGTGTGAGGTGAATATCTGCCATGGTGTCTCCGGGGTCTAGGGTGGTTATAGGTTTGGCTAAGGGTTCACTGCGCTGCAATGGCCGCCAGTGCCGCGCGGCGCTCAGCGCGTGGCAATGGGGTCAAGGCTTTGCATGCATCATAAAACTTATTCCAGCGCTCTTGGCTGCTGCCTGTTTGCTTGGCGTACAGCGCTTCAAACTGGGGTACGAGTTCATCGTAGGCTGCCAGTGCGCCAAAGCTGGCGTTATTGGCTTTGGCCACCCAAGCGTCGTAGCCTGCAAAACCGTTCCACTCGGCTTTGAGCTGTGCATAGTTAGCTTGGAATTCACTCATTGCTTCTTTTTTAATAGCTAACTTATCAATACCCACGTCGGAAATCTTGTATATTTTGTCAAGCGTTTGACGGGTAGATAAAGTCAAGGCGCGAAAGGATTTTCGCCGCTGGTCAAACTGCGCATACGCGCTTTGCGCCGCCGGGGATGCATGCTGCGCCAGCCACTGCGCTGCGCCGATGCGCTCCACCGCTGTGGCAAACGACTCGTTGAACATGGTGTCGTCTTTGACATACAGCACCTGGTGCGCCAGCTCGTGAAAGATCAACCGCGCCAGCTCGCCCTCGGGATAGTGGATAAATGTAGACAGCAGCGGGTCGCCGCCCGCCCAGTTCAGGTAGCCCAAGGTGGAGTAGGCGGGCACGCCGTAGACATCCACCTCTAGCCCTTCAGATTTTTTGAGCGCGGCTTCGCTTTGCGCGTCAAGCTCGTTGTAATAGCCTCGGTAGCCCACACAGCCTACAACAGGAAAACACCAAGTACTGAGGGTGAGCGAGAACTCTGGGGCAGCCACCACGTTGTACACGGCTGCGCGGCGCTTAAGGTCGGCGTAGCGGCGGTAGCTGGCGTTGTCAGGCAGCTGCAGCTGGCTCGATGCAAAGTTGCGAATGCGCTGGGACAGCTCTAGGCGCTGCTTGGTTTGCTCGGTGATGTTGGCATCGCTGAGCCAGTCTTGTACAGGCTTGCCAGCGTTCATCACCGCCACATGGCCGCGCGCGCTTTGCCAGTAGTAGCCCAAGTTGGCACAGCCAGACAAGCACACCGCCGCCACCAGCGCAGAAGCCGCCGCGAATAATGATCCTGCACCAGCCATGAACAATGTTGCCTTTTTCACATCCAATTAAGCCATTTCAACCTGCACCGCGCAATCATAAAACACGGGGCCACGGCCCATGTCGGTCAGGTGCTGGCTGGTGACCTCGTTGACATTGGTGCCGTGCAAGCCCAGCTTGCGCCACCAAATACCCATGCCGTTGACCACGCCTGGTCGCGCCCGCTCACTGATGCGCACGGTGCAATGGTAGCTGCCGCGGTCATTAAAGACGCGCACGGTGCGCCCGTCCAAGATCTGGCGCGTAAGAGCGTCGCTGATGTGCATCTCAAGCACGGGTTCGCCTTCGATGTCGCGCAGGCTTTTGACGTTCACAAAGGTAGAGTTCAAAAAATTGCGTGCAGGCGGCGAGATCATGGCCAGCGGATAGGCCAGCGAGCTGCCCAGCGCCTCGTAGTTGGCGACATGGTCGGGCAGCCCGTCCAAGCCCATTGCGCTGAGGCGCGCACTGAAAAACTCGCACTTCCCCGACGGCGTGGGAAAGCTGCCTTGGGCAAAGGGCGCATCGGGCACTGACAGAGGGGCAAAGCCGTCGCGCAGCAGTTGCTCAAAATCCACTGTGCCCTCAAACGCGGCGCGGCACATCTGCGCATCGGTGTCTTTAAAGCAATCTTCGCTAAAACCCATACGCTGTGCCAGCTCGCGAAAAATTTGGGTGTTGGGCTTGGCTTGACCGACTGGCGCGATCGCGGGCTGGTTCAGGGTCACGTCAGTATGGCCGTAGCTCAGGTGCACATCCCAGTGCTCTAGCTGGGTGGTGGCGGGCAAGATGTAGTCGGCGTAGTCGGCGGTGTCGGTCTGAAAGTGCTCTAGCACCACGGTGAACAGGTCTTCGCGGGCGAAGCCCTGCACCACTTTAGCAGACTCGGGTGCCACCGCCACAGGGTTGCTGTTGTAGACCACCAGTGCTTCGATTTGAGGGCCAAAATCCGCCGAAGCTTCACGCAACAGATCGTTGCCAATGGTGCTCATATTAACCGTGCGGGGCTGGCGGTCAACCAACAAATCAGGTCGTTGCAAGGCATTTTTATTCACCGCAAACATACCCGAGCTGGACATCAGCAGCCCACCCGCGCGATGGCGCCACGCGCCTATGAGTGCAGGCAAACACGCCACTGCGCGCGTCGCGTTACCGCCGCCGCGCACGCGCTGCATGCCGTAGTTGAGGCGAATAGCAGCGGGCGTTTGATGTACCAAGCTCATACCGTAGTCGCGCGCAAGCGAAATAATTTGTGCTACCGGTACGCCGCACACCTGCGCCGCGCGCTCAGGGCTCCATTGCATAGCGCGCACTTTGAGCATGTCCCAGCCCACGGTGTGCTGGGCAATATAGTCGTGGTCGAGCCAGTCATGGGCGATGAGCTCATGCATCACGGCCAGTGCCAAAGCCGCGTCGGTGCCGGGCAGCAAAGCGATATGTTCGTGGCATTTGTCGGCTGTGTCAGTCTTGCGCGGGTCAATACAAATCAGTTTGGCGCCAGCGCGCTTGGCCATTTGCGCATAGCGCCAAAAATGCAAATTACTGGTGATGCTGTTGCTACCCCAAATGATGATCAGTTGAGACTCGGCAAAAAACTCCACCTTCATGCCCACTTTGCCGCCCAAGGTTTGGTTCAGCCCCTCGCCCCCCGCTGATGAACAGATCGTGCGGTCTAACAACGAGGCGCCCAGCTTGTGCCAAAACCGTGCGGCCATACCTTCGGCCTGTACCAAGCCCATCGTGCCGGCGTAGCTGTAAGGCAGTATGGCCTGTGGGTCGCGCGCAGCGATAGTTTGCAATCGCACAGCTATGTCGCTCAGGGCAGCGTCCCAACTCACCCGCTCAAACTGGCCCGATCCTTTAGGCCCCGCCCGCTTGAGTGGGTGCAGTACACGCTCTGCATGGTAGGTGCGCTCCGTGTATTTAGACACTTTGGCGCACAACGTGCCGTGCGTGTGGGCATGTGCTGGGTTGCCTTGCACCCGAACTGCCACGCCGTCTTTCACCTCAGTGAGCAGAGCGCAGGTGTCAGGGCAATCGTGTGGACACGCGCCGCGCACCACGCCATTGGCTGGCAATTGGCTGACAGCCTCATGCAAAGCTAAGGATATTGGGGATGAAGTGAACATGCAAAGTCTATAAAGTCGGTGAATATTAAGCAGCTGCCTGCTTCGAAGGCGCTCGTCACTTATAAAAACCACAGTTTACCGATTCCTTAGCCCCATAACAGCTGCAGCCCTGCCCGTAAAATCGAGGTTATGACATTTTTAGCCCAGCTCAGCGCCGCCGCAGACCACAATCACTCCATGCTCTGCGTGGGCCTTGACCCGGAACCAAGCAAGTTTCCGGGTGCGCTCAAGGGCAATGCCCACAAGATCTACGATTTTTGTGCCGCCATTGTGGACGCCACAGCAGATACTGTGATCGCTTTCAAGCCGCAAATTGCTTATTTTGCAGCCCATCGCGCGGAGGAGCAGCTAGAACGCTTGATGGCGCATATGCGCCGCACCGCGCCCTTGGTGCCCATTATTTTGGACGCCAAGCGCGGTGACATCGGCAGCACCGCGGAGCAATACGCGATAGAAGCGTTTGAGCGCTATGGCTCTGACGCCGTCACGCTATCGCCCTTTATGGGTTTTGACTCGGTGCAGCCTTATTTGAAGTACCACGGCAAAGGTGCGTTTTTACTCTGTCGGACATCCAACCCGGGCGGTGACGATTTACAAAACCAGCGCTTGGCATCGGTAGACGGTCAGCCTTTACTGTATGAACATATTGCCAAGCTCGCACAGGGCCCTTGGAACCTGAACGGCCAGCTTGGCTTGGTTGTGGGTGCAACCTACCCTGACGAGATTGAGCGTGTGCGCGCATTAGCGCCCACCCTGCCGCTGCTGATTCCCGGTGTCGGCGCACAAGGCGGGGACGCACTGGCCACCGTGCGCGCGGGCTGGCGCAAAGATGGCCCCATTATTGTTAATTCATCGCGGGCGATTTTGTACGCATCGTCTGGCGATGACTATGCGCAAGCCGCGCGCCGCGAAGCACTTAGCACCCAAAACTTACTGAACTCTGCACTAGCTTAGTGGCGTGTCTCGTCAAATTGACGGCGCGTTCAACGAGCCTGACGCCGCGCACTCTTTTGGGGCGAAAAGCACCAATCCCGATAAACGGCAGCCGTTTACATATCAGTGGTAGTTACGTAGACATATCGTAACGTTTGTTGCTTTTTAAGAGCGAACTTGCCGCCAAGAGGCTTAATGGCGTCGGTATTCTCTAGGTTCTAATCCAATCTAGAGCCACTATGACTACAGACAACTTAATAGACGCACCTGCAACAAGCCGCGCGCCAGCTGCATTTGTGCCAGAAACGGCCACCACACCAGACCCCGAACATAGCCATTCGCTGGCCCCGGCAGCTTTATCACTGCTAGGCGCCGCACTGCTGGCGGCTTGCGGTGGCGGCGACAAGGGTGCTACCACTGCCGAAGCGCCACCGATTAAAGAAGTGGTGTTGCCAAGTGCAACCGGATTTAATAATTTCCCATCTGCTAAAACTGATGCAGAGGCTGCACGCTTCATACTGCAAAGCCAGCTCGGTGCCAGCGACGCCGAGATAGCGGCTGTCCGGTCGGGCACTTTTGCTTACTATTTACAAAAGCAGTTTGCCAAGACGTCTCAAACTGGCTGGGATTGGTTAGAGGGACGTGGCTATGGGCAAGATGCCGCCTTAGACAAAAATGTATATAACAGCGCCATCGCCGATTTCGCCGTATGGAGCCAGCTAATGAGCGCGCCAGACGCCATGCGCAAACGAGTTGCTTTGGCATTGTCTGAATTTTTTGTGGTTTCCATGAGTTCGATGGAAATTGACTGGCGCGGCTACACCATCACGGCCTACTGGGATTTGCTAAATCAGTATGCTTTTGATAATTTTCGTAACCTGCTAGAGGCCGTCACACTCAGCCCGGCGATGGGGTATTTTCTTAACACCAAGGGCAATCAGAAAGAGGATGGTAAGGGCCGTCTTCCTGATGAAAACTATGCCCGTGAAGTGATGCAGTTGTTCACGATTGGCCTGTACAGCCTAGAGCTTGATGGCACTGTCAAAACCAGCGGCGGCAAGAAGCTAGAAAGCTACACATCTGATGATGTCAGTAACTTGGCTCGCGTGTTTACAGGCTACGATTTTGACCCAGCGTATCGCGATGCCGCGCAGTTTCCGGGCAAAAATTATAAAGTCTATGCCCGTGAATATGCACGCCGGCCCATGAAGCTGGATGCAAATCGGCACTCAACGATGGAAGTGAAGTTTTTAAATGCCTCAATTGCTGGTACTGCCAATGGCGCACAGGCTCTGAAGACTGCACTTGACGCCCTGTTTAACCACCCCAATGTAGGCCCCTTCTTTGGCCGCCAGATGATTCAGCGCCTGGTTACTAGCAACCCATCGCCAGCCTATGTGGCGCGCGTTGCAAGTGCCTTTAACAACAACGGCGCGGGGGTGCGCGGTGACATGAAAGCTGTGTGGACGGCTATTTTGCTCGACGATGAAGCACGCGGCGCCAAGGGACTTAGCGATATCACTTTTGGCAAATTACGCGAGCCCATGCTGCGCCTTACCCAGTGGTCACGCACATTTAACGCAGCGTCAAAAACTGGGTCTTGGAAGATTTTTGATTTATCTGACAGCTCGTACAGCTTGGGGCAAAGCCCATTTCATTCACCCTCGGTTTTCAATTACTTTCGCCCTGGCTATGTACCCCCAGGCACCGCCATGGCAGCCAGCGGAGCGACAGCACCTGAGTTTCAAATGGTGAACGAAACTACCGTCGGCGGTTATGTTAACTACATGCAAAACATGATCCGCAATGGCATGAAAACGCCGCGTCCGACCTCCGCAGAAGTTGTGTACACCGACTACACCCTGGACATTGAGGGCGACTACAGCAACTTACTTGGCTTAATTAACAACACCACCAGTAACGACGCGGAGTCGCAGCGCGTAGCCCAAGCGATGACTGCGCGTCTGAACCTGCTGCTCTGCGCAGGCCAACTCAGTGCAGCGACTGGCAACGAAATTACCAACGCACTTAAAGCGGCCATGCTCCAGTCCAATAAAAAGATCACCAACGCGAGCACTGACGCGGTGCGGCGTGACTTGGTGGCAGCAGCCATCTTGATGGTGATGTCTTGCCCCGATTACCTTATCCAAAAATAAAAGGCTCGCTATGTATTTGATCCAACCCCAAGTTCACAGCCGCCGTGCTTTTTTGCGCCGCTCAGCCCA
>JANPDG010000123.1:0-8124 GCA_031431335.1 Polaromonas sp.
ACCAGCTCTACACTGAGCAGGCAGATTCAGCGAAAAAGCGCTTGGCGCAGCTGCTCAAAGAGCGTGACCAGATTGACCGCGCCATTGGTGCGCAAGAAAAGCGTGTCAAGCTGGCAGAGATAGTGGTGGAGCGCAATGTGCAGCTTTATAAAGAAAACTATGTGTCTGAGCTGTCGGTTGAAGAAAAGCGGGCCAGCCTGATAGACCAGCAAAGCCGCATGAGCGACTTGCTGCGCAGCAAAATAGCCAGTGAGCGCGACACCACTGCGCTGCAAGCAGAGCTTAACAACCTGCCGCTGCGCGAGCGCAATGACGTGGCAGCGCTTGACCGGTCGATTGCCGAGATTAAATCTACGGGCATTGAAAACGAGGCGCGGCGCGAATCGTATGTGCTGTCGCCTCAAGACGGCATGGTGACTGCGGTGCAGATTGACCAAGGCAAACGCGCCAACCCTGACCAGCCGCTGATGAGCCTGATACCTGCGGGTACGCGGCTGCAAGCGGACATGTACCTACCCAGCCGGTCGGTGGGCTTTGTGCGGCTGGACAACACGGCAAAGTTGCAATACCAAGCTTTTCCGTACCAAAAGTTTGGCAGCCATGCGGGCAAGGTCATCAAAATATCGCGCACAGCGGTGCCTGCGCAAGAGCTGCCCTTCCCAGCGCCTGCAGGCGACGTGTATTACGTGGTGACTATATTGCCCGAGCTGGGGCATGTGGTGGCTTACGGCAAACAGGAGCCTTTGCAGGCGGGCATGCAGGTGAATGCAGATATTTGGCTGGACAGGCGCACGCTGCTGGAATGGATTATGGAGCCGCTTTATAGTGTGTCAGGGCGGTTGTAATGGGCGTACTTGACGGATTGAACCTTGGCTTTGGCAAAAAACTGCCTCTTATTTTGCAAACTGAAGGCGCAGAGTGTGGCTTAGCATGCCTGGCCATGGTGGCTGGCTTTCATGGGTTTCAAACGGACTTGCCCAACTTGCGCCGCAGGTTTACCGTGTCGCTCAAAGGCTTGCACTTGCCGCAACTGTTGCAAATAGCGGGGCGTATGAACATGTCGTGCAGGCCGCTGCGCGTAGAGCTTGAAACGCTGGAGCGGCTTAGCTTGCCTGCCATATTGCACTGGAACTTAAACCACTTTGTTGTGCTTAAAGGCATTAAAGGCAACAAGCTGGTAATTCACGACCCGTCGGCGGGGCTGCAAACCTTGTCAATGGATGAGGCATCAAAGCATTTCACTGGAGTGGCGCTGGAGCTGGAACCTAAGCTAGGGTTTAAAAAGCGCAAAGAGCGCCAGTCCATCAAGCTACGTGGGCTGATGGGCCGCGTGCGTGGGCTTAAAACCTCGCTGATTCAAGTGCTGATACTGGCGCTGGCGCTGGAGATATTTGCACTGCTGGGGCCGTTTTTAACGCAGTGGATTGTGGACGATGCGCTGGTCTCTGGCGATAAAGACTTGCTCACCGTAGTGGCGCTGGGCATTTTGCTGCTGGGTATGGCGAAAGTGGCTGTGTCGTTTGTGCGATCGTGGGTGTTGTTACACCTGGGCACAACGATGAACGTGCAGTGGGTAGCCAACGTGGTGGAGCATATGTTGCGGTTGCCGACTTCGTTTTTTGAAAAGCGGCATATGGGCGATATTGTGTCGCGCTTTGGCTCTGTGGGTGCTATCCAGCAGACGCTGACCACCAGCTTTATTGCAGGCATCTTGGACGGGTTGATGGCCATTGTTACGCTGGTTTTGATGTTCATTTACAGCAGTACGCTGGGCTTTGTGGCTTTGGCGGGCGTGGTTTTGTATGGTGCGTTGCGTTTGGCTCGCTATGACAGCCTGCGCATGGCCTCTGAGGCCCAAATAGTGCGCATGGCGCGGCAGCAAAGCCACTTTATGGAGACGGTTCGCGGGGTGCAAGCGATCAAGATTTTTAACCGCCAGGCAGACCGCAAGTCGCGCTACCTTAAGTTGGTGGTGGACAGTACCAACTCCGCGATTGAAATTCAGCGTCTGAATATTTCATTCCAAACGGTCAACAGCCTTTTAGTTGCCGTGGAAGGCGTGTTGATTTTGTGGCTGGGCAGCAAGTCAGTGTTAGACGGCACTTTCACCATCGGCATGTTGATGGCTTTTATTGCCTATAAAGACCAGTTTACGTCGCGCATCATGAGCTTGATTGACAAAGGCATTGAGCTGCGCATGCTGCGGCTGCACGGGGAGAGGTTGTCGGACATCGTATTGGCCGAGCCTGAAGAAGATTTGCCCAGGCCCTTCTTTGCATCAGAGGGCATGCAACCTACTTTAGAGCTGCGCAACGTGAAGTTCAGGTACGCAGACGGTGAGCCTTGGGTGGTGGACGATTTGAGCTTGACGGTGGCTGCGGGGGAGTCTGTGGTGTTGGTGGGGCCATCAGGTTGCGGCAAAACTACGCTGCTTAAAATTATGCTGGGCCAGTTAAACCCTGTGGAGGGCGAAGTGTTTGTCGGTGGCATGCCTTTGCGACAAGTTGGCTTGGCGCATTACCGCAACATGATTGGTGCGGTAATGCAAGACGACAGGCTGTTCGCTGGATCGCTGGCTGACAATATTTGTTTTTTTGACAATGCGCCTGATCAGCAGCATATTGAACACTGCGCAAAACTGGCCAGAATTCACGCCGACATTTTAAAAATGCCGATGGGCTACAACACACTGGTGGGTGACATGGGCACCACGCTGTCAGGTGGGCAAAAGCAGCGTGTGTTTTTAGCCCGCGCGCTGTATAAGCGGCCGAGCATTTTATTTTTAGACGAAGCTACCAGCCATTTAGATACTGCGTTGGAGCGCGACATCAATGCAGCCATTGCCGAGCTCAACCTTACGCGGGTTGTGATTGCACACAGGCCAGACACCATTGCCGCCAGTGGCCGCGTTGTGACTCTAGGCAAACGATTGCAAGCTGTTGAACTGGTGGCGCTAGACGCTGCATAGGCTCACTGCCATAATTCAATAGGCAATTTTGGAAGAAAATCAGGCAATTTTCCGAAGTGGATATTCAATAGTTTGCTATTGTTTTTGTAGTAAAATCGCTTTTTGAACACAGCAAAACCTAAGTTTCAGCTTTAAATACTCTGCTGCAACCACCCGCACCACTTGCAACAGCACCATGTATGCTTGCTGCGCATATTTACTTTTAAAATCGTGTATGAATATCGCCAAAGTTAAAGTGCTTTTAGTCTGTTTGCTCGCTTGGCTAAGCCTGACTGCAAGCGCGCAGAATACGCCATCGTTTGTGCCCCTCCCCAAAACCGACGAGACGATCAAACTGCGGGTTCTGATACTTAATAATGAACGTCTGGCGCTTTTAAGCGTGGCAGCAGCATTAAAAATATTAGACCAGACTAGAGCGCTTACAAGCCTGCACTTTGGAGTCAAGGTGGTATTTGAGACTCCGAAAATCGGAAGCTTATTGCAAGTTAAGCCTTTGATGAGCGCAGCGGATCTGCAAGCGATTAAGAGTTTTTCGTTGGATATTAATCTGCCCGAGGATGTATCCCAGTTACGCAAATCTATTTCAACGGATCTGAGTCTTGAGGGCGGCGTTACACAAGGCGTGCGCAGTTATGCCGAAAAATATCTTTCCGAAAAACCAGCAGATTCATCAGCTCAGGCGTTTACAGATGCTTTAGCTAATACGCAGATTAAGCTCTTGAGAGAGTGGAAAGAACAAAGGCTGTCAGACGGGAAACTCTTGATAGCCGAAGACCAGTTCAACGAGTATTTTTTTTGGCAAATATTAGGATACAAAAAAATACCTTATGAAGTAATCCTGACCAATCAACTGATTGTGAGCGCCGAAAAAAGTGCAAACTCTGTTCATAGTGCATTACGAGGAGGGGTAACCAATGGAGTAACCAACTCTAGCAGGTCATCTCAAAATGGCGCACTTTCTGTCGTCAGTACGTTTCCTTTTTTTAGCAAAGACAGATTAACAGCGCGCTTACGCGGTGACAAAGATTACACCGACGACGAAGCCATAAATTACGTCGCGGCTTTGCTGACACACGAACTGGGCCATCAGTTACTACACTTGGGTCACCCGTTCGATAACGCTGCCTGCATCATGCGTCCGCCACAAAGGCTAGAGTTTGATAATTGGTACAAATTATTAAATGCAGATAAGTGCAAACTAAATTCGAGTGATGCCATGACCCCAGGAAAAACCGTAAAACACAGCGATATTCGCGAAAAGTGAAAGCAATGTTTAACTGCAAGTCGCAAACATGATGGAATTGCATCACACAGACCAGACACCATTGCCGCCAGTGGCCGCGTTGTGACTCTAGGCAAACGCTTGCAAGCTAATGAACTGGTGGCGCTAGACGCTGCATAGGCTCATTGCCATAATCCAATAGGCATTTTTGGAAGAAAATAGAGCACTTTTCCGACGTGGATATTGGATAGTTTGCTATTAAATTCATACCATTAACTGCCCGTCGCCTCCACATCCGTTGCTCTAGGCGATACCGTCAGTAGCGTCTTGCGCTGCGTTTAACGATCTGTGCTGGACTGCGCAATGCAAGTTAGAGTCAAGGTATGCAAATTAAAAGACGTTTTCGGCGCACTTTCCTTCTAACCCTGCTCTGCAGCATCGTCTTGTTGACTGCGTACGGCTGGTACGGTCTGTCGCAGCCGTTGTGGCATGCGGTCGAGGTGGCTCCTGGCCCGCACAGCGGCGCTGCGTCGGTGGCTGCGCTGCAGCGGCATGTGGGTGTGCTGTCTACCGACTACGCCAACCGCAACTTTGAAAAAATGTCGCGTCTCAACGGTGCTGCGCAATATATCGAAACCCAATGGACTGAGATGGGCTTGGCAGTGCAAAGCCAACGGTTTGTGGCCGAAGAGAACAATTTTCGCAATCTGATCGTGCGCTTAGGGCCTGATACCCGCGATGTGGTGGTGATTGGCGCGCACTACGACGTAGCGGGCACGCAGCCAGGGGCAGACGATAACGCCAGTGGCGTGGCAGGCTTGATCGAGCTGACGCGCTTGCTCAAGGACGCCCCGTTAAAAACGCGGGTAGAGCTGGTGGCCTACACCAATGAAGAGCCGCCGTTCTTTCGCACCCCGTCAATGGGCAGTGCGGTGCACGCCAAGGCTTTAAAGGCTTCGGGCAAGCAGGCCAGTTTGATGCTGTCGCTAGAGTGCATTGGGTATTTCAGCGATGCACCGGGCAGCCAAACGCACCCTGTGCGCTTGCTAAACGCGGTTTACCCCACGGTAGGCAATTTCATCGCACTGGTGGGGTTTTATAAGGATGGCGAAGTCTCGCGTCGCGTTAAAACCGCCATGCTGGGAGCCACCGATTTGCCTGTGCACTCGATTAACGCACCCAGCTTTGTGGTGGGCATTGATTTTTCTGACCATCTGAACTACGCCCATGAAGGCTTTGTCGGCATGATGGTGACCGATACCGCCTTTTATCGCAATAAGGCCTACCACACGCCCCAAGATACAGCCGATCGACTGGACTATGTACGCATGGGCAAGGTGGTGGACGGCGTGCACCGCGCAGTGTTGGCGCAAGCAGGGGTTGCTGAGGCACAGTAACGGTTGCTTAAGGTGCTGGGCACATTAACAGCTACCATGTAGCCCTATGGAACCTGACCAACCTCGCATAGAAACGCACAGCGCGCAGTCAGATGGTGTAACTGGTGGCGCGGGCGCTGGCAAGCGTTGGGCGGTGCTGGGGGGGGGTGGCTTTAAAGCAGATTGCTACTTTTAAGCTCTATTTACTAGCGTGCTAAATAACCGCCATCAACGGGGTAATAAGCACCCGTGACAAACGAGGCGCGGTTAGACGCAAGCCATACCACCAGCTCTGCTACCTCCTCGGCTTCGCCTAACCTGCCAATAGGATGGGCAGCGGTCAGCATGGCTTTGGCGGCTTCATCTTTTTCTAAGCCTGAAGTCATCGCAGTGCGGATAAAGCCTGGTCCTACGGCGTTCACACGAATGCCTTGGCTACCGTATTCAATAGCTGCGGCTTGAGTAAGTCCCACCACACCGTGTTTGGCTGCGGTATAAGCTGGTGATTTGGCAAAAGCTACAGCGCCTAACACCGAGGCGATATTGATAATAGATCCTCCTTCGTTGTTTAGCATGGCTTTGATTTGTTGCTGCATGCCATAGAAAACGCCTGATAAATTAATGTTGATAACTTGCGTCCATCCTTCTAGCGGGTAATCTGCAGTGGCGGCTGTTGGGCCGCCAATACCCGCGTTATTGCACGCTACATCTAAACGGCCATAGTGCGTCACTGCACGCTGGATCAGCATATGGCTGTCTTGCGGTTTGCCTACATCGGCTTGTACAAAGATAGCTTCGTTGCCATGGCTGCGCACCAACGCTGCTGTTTCCTCACCTTGCTCAACATGAATATCAGAGATCACAATCCTTGCGCCCTCGCGTGCAGACACCAACGCCACTGCGCGGCCTATACCTGCTGAAGCACCGGTGATTAACACTACTTTATCTTTTAACATGCGGTTTCCTTTGTAGAACATGTAGCGAAATGGTTGGATGTACATGCCCATGGATCATCAATTTTCCAGCCGCTACTGTCTGTAGGCAAAGAGGCCGCTTTCGTGCAAGTGCGGGGCTTCAATAATTGCATATGGATGAATCCCCTCATATGCCAAGTACTTGTCCTACGCGAAGTAAAAGCTTTGCCTGATGGTTCTGCGACTGATGATTTTTCACAATCAAGATACGCAATAAATAGCATGGCTATTGCAAAAACCTCAAGGTGAAATTGGTCGAATGTTTTGAGGTCACTCGCAAGCTTGACGAACAGGAAATCACTGTTGAACGCAATGCGAAATATTTGGCCCTTGCAATGTCAAAACAGGATTGTAGATTTGTAGTTGTGTAAGTGCTGTCCTACAAAACTCCACATTTATGTCCTACATATAAATTATGTAAACTCAAGAATACTAATTACATTAAATGGCGTTTATTGATCATGGCGAATGCAAAAAGCAAGCGTACTTATTTTGCACTCATCTTTAAAGGCGGTTAAGACTTGTGAAAAATCTCAAAGTCTACATAGTAGAAGATAGCGCCGTTATCCGCGCGAGCCTGATAGCGACGCTAGAAGAGCTTGCGCCAGTGCAGGTGGTGGGTACGGCTGAAGACGAGCAAAGTGCAGTGCATTGGATACAAGATGCATCGAATAGATTTGATTTAGTGATCGTGGATATTCAGCTACGTACAGGCTCAGGCATTGGTGTAATTCAGGCGGCTGAAAATATAGAGCAACGGCACAAACTAGTAGTACTCAGCAATTACGCCACTGCGGATATACAAAGAAAATGCCTTAGCTTGGGCGCGGACCGCGTGTTCGACAAATCAAACGAAATTGAGGCGTTGATCGCGTATTGCAATGCTTTGGCCAGCGGTGCCCCCAGCGGGGCAGGCCAGCCTATGCCAGCCTAGGGATGTTTATTGCATTAAACCGTTTTTAAGCGCGTAATAGGTTAGATCGCTATTTGAAGCGAGTTGCATCTTCTCCATAACGCGGCTGCGGTAGGTGCTAACAGTTTTTACACTGAGCGACATTGATACCGCGATTTGACCAATCGCCTCACCTTGGGCTAAGCGCAAAAAAACTTGCAACTCTCTATTAGATAACTCTTCATGCAACGGCTTATCGTTACCGCTAGCCAGTCCATTGGCCAATTGCTCTGCAACAGCAGGCGTAATGTATTTGCGGCCTCTGGCTACTGTCCGTACAGCGTTAACCAAATCCTCAGGATCACAGTCCTTATTCAAATAACCGCTGGCACCTTGGCGCAGCAAAGTCGTGGCGTAGTGCGCCTCTGGAAAGCTACTCAAAATAAGCACTGGCAAATCTGGCGCTCGCGCTTTAATGGCAATCAAAGCGTCTACGCCGCTTTGGTCAGGCATAGAAATATCCATCAGGATCACGTCAACCTCCCCTTTGCGCACAATATCCAGCGCTTGGCGGCCGTTCTCAGCTTCGCCCACGACCGCAAGGTCTGTGTGGTCTTCAAAAAATTGCCGCAGCCCAGCTCGCACCATGGGGTGGTCATCAACTATGGCAATTCGAATCATGGGGTTGTCCT
>JANPDG010000124.1:0-18736 GCA_031431335.1 Polaromonas sp.
GCGCCAAATGCGCTTTTGCTTGGTGCCATCGCTGTAGACAAAGTCTTCGTCCAATATGCCTTGGTCACCGTTCCAGCTGCAGTTCATGGTGACCAAAAACCTTTTGACGACTTTGCCGCCGCGGTCGGTAAAAATACCCCAGCCGTCGACCATGCCTGTGAAATAGTTTTTCAAGTCGAATACCGGCTTTTCTTGGGCGTAGTCGTTGATGGTGGGCGCGGTGCTGCAGCCCATCAGCCCAGCGGTAGCGAAAGGTGTGGCAATCAATAAAGTGCGGCGTTGCATGGCGATATCCTTTAAAAAGTTTTCAAGTAAAGTTTTTGGTCTTGGCAACCATGAGCAAAGAGCCTGCAGCAATCAGCTTTAAAACGCAGGGCAAGATGCAGTAAGCAATAACGAGTGCCTGCAGGGCTTGGGGTGCGCGTGCACCCGGTGTGTAGCCAAACCATGCGAGTGCCGGTAGGGCTAAGCCAGCCGCCAAGGCCAAGTTGAGCTTGGTGGCAAAGTTCCACCAGCCAAAATATGCGCCCTCAGACTGACCGTGGTCGCCTTGGTTTTGAATCACGCCCGCTAAGAGCGCAGGTGGTGCCGCCAGGTCGGCGCCTAGCGCTACGCCCGAGAGAGCGCACACGACAGCAAAAGCTGCAAAGTCGCCCTGCCCTAACGTGGCAGCCCAGACAAACACTGCCACAGCCAACACCATGCCGCCCAGCCAACTGCGCCACAGGCCAAAGCGGCCCACACAGCGCAGCCACATCGGAATCGACAGTGCTGCGGCTAAAAAATAAGCCGCTAAAAATGCGCCTTCTAGCTTTTGTGGTGCCTGCAAAAGGTCTTGGATGAAGAACAGCACCAAGGTGGCGGGGATCGCACTGGCGATGCCGTTGAGCACAAAAATCAGCATCAACGCCACAAACGCGGGGCGCGATAAAGGCAACCACAGCGAGGCTTCTCGTGCTCGTCCTAAAGGCTCGCCGCGCGCGCCAACCGCCAGCGCTTGCACTGATATGCCCAATGCAGGACGCGGTGCCCGGGTCCAAGCGACAAAACCTGCAATCAGCACAGCGACAAACACACTGGTGGTCACAGGCAGCCCCGCCACCACGGGCAGCACCGATGCCAAGAGCACCCCTGCCAGCCCCAAACCCTCGCGCCACGCCACGATGCGGCTGCGCTGCAAGGCATCACCGCCTAGGCGTGCGCCCCAGCTTTGGTGCGCCACGCTTACCAAGCTGTACGCGGTGTAAGTGACGATCAGCGCCAACAACGCCCACAGCGTCAACGCATCGCCGCGCACTGGTGGAAAAAACAACGCTACAAAACCAATAGCAAGCAGCATGGCAGCACCTGAGCAGACCTTGAGCACGGTTTGCGCGCTGCGCGCAAACCACCGATCGCACAAACGGCCCAACCATGGGTCGATCACGGCATCGAACATGCGCGCGCCGAGCAATACCGCGCCCAGTGTGGCCAACGGCACACCAAATTCGCGCGCATAGTAGTTGGGCAAAATGACATACAGCGGCAGCGCCACAAACGCCAAGGGCAGGCCGAGCAAACCATAGCTCAGACCATTGGCAGCGCTCCAGTGCTGTGTCACGACTTGCGCAGCGTGAACTGCACCACATCAATATTAGACTCTTTGAATGCAGCTTCGCAATAGGCGAGATAAAACTCCCAAATGCGAACAAAGCGCTCATCAAAACCACCTGACAATACACCCGCGCGCTGCGCCATAAAATCGCTGCGCCAGCGGCGGCAGGTCTCGGCGTAGTCTTGGCCAAACGCAAACTCGTCGACGACTTCCAGGCCCGCTGCGCGCGCTTGCTTGCGAAACTCTGAAGGGCAAGGCAGGCAACCGCCCGGAAAAATATACTGTTGAATAAAGTCAGTCGAACCTACATAACGGGCAAACAAAGCATCGTCAATCACGATCGACTGAATACATGCCTTGCCTCCGCTTTTGAGCAAACGCGCCACTGCGGCAAAGTAAGTCGGCCAGTATTCGCGGCCCACAGCTTCTAACATTTCGATCGAGCAAATCGCATCAAACGGCGCGTCTTGGATGTCGCGGTAGTCTTGCAAGCGCAAATCTACCTTGTCGGCCTTACCCACGCGCTGCATGCGCTCTTGCGCCCAAGCCAGCTGCTCGGTAGACAGCGTGACACCCGTGACTTGAGCGTCAAACTCAAGCACCGCTTTTTCGGCCAGTGCGCCCCAACCGCAACCAATCTCTAACACGCGGTCTGACGGCTTGATGTCCGCCATGCGCAGGGCGCGGCGCACTTTGGCATGCTGCGCCTGCGCCATGTCTTGGCCCATATCGCCTTCAAACATGGCCGACGAATAGTTCATCGTCTCGTCTAGCCACAGCTTGTAGAACGAATTGCCCAAGTCGTAGTGGGCATGGATATTTTTTTGGCTATTGGTTTTGGTGTTGCGGTTAAGCAGGTGTTTGACGCGGTAGGCCAATCGGCCCAACCATGTGCCATAAATAATGTCTTCCACCTCACGGCGGTTGGCAACAAATACCCTGAGCAAGGCTGGCAGGTCGGGCGTGCTCCACTCACCTGCGATATAGCTTTCGGCAAACCCAATATCGCCAGATTTCAGTGCTGCAGCGCAGACTGACCAATTGTGAATGCGCAAAATTCCGCTGTGCTCCGTGTGGTTGTCTATCTTGCCAAAACGCTGCGTGCTGCCATCGGGCATCTGTACCACCAGGCTGCCGTGCTGCAGCTTCTGCATCAGCTTAAGGCATGTGCGCGCAGCAGCAGGTGCCCCTGCTGGCATCACAAAAGGTACTGCTGCACCGTGGACAACACTGCTGCCCGTGGATCCGGGTTGGGTTACAAAACTGATAGTATTATTTTTCATCGCGTGACAAGAATCGATGGAGGTTGTGGTTTTTTAAAAAATGGAACACGCCGAACAAACAATCTTAGCGCTTGCCAATGGATACGCGCCACCACAGCAGCGGTCATTGGGCCATAGCGCCACAGCGCTTTGCGCTGCGCAGCAGTGGTCAACGGCTCTAGCGTGCCACTGACCGATGTATTAATGAGCGGCCCCTGCGCGTCGTCATAGTCTATGCGGGCCACCGTGCGCGTAGGCTCTGCGCCTGCTGCGCTGGTGGTCATAAACCGAAAACGGTAATGGCCTTCAACATTGCAAAATGGCGATACATGAAATACCTTGGTTGCGGCAATTTCACTGCCGTAAGCGGGGCGATCTAACAAATACACATGCCGCTCGCCAAAGGTGTTGTTCACCTCGACCACCACGGCACGCAGGCTGCTGTCTGCTGCATGGCAATACCAAAAGCTCACCGGTTTGAATGTATGGCCCAGCACGCGTGGGTAGCAATGAAGCCACGCCTCGCCTGCAGCATCGTCAATGCCTTCGCTACGCAGCAACTCGTCAATCCATGCCAAGCTGTCTGAGCGGCCATCGCCATGGTCACGGTCATAAAAACTTAAGTAGCTGTGGCGGTTGCGCGCCAGCGCTGCGCAGGGCGTGCGCGCTAGGCTGCGCATGGGCAGCATTAAAAAATAGGTCGCATAGGCAAACGCATTGCGCGCTGGTCGCAAGCGGGTATGGCGCACTTGCCCAAAGCCCATGAGCGCGTGCGC
Source organism: Polaromonas sp. (assembly GCA_031431335.1). Classification (GTDB taxonomy): domain Bacteria; phylum Pseudomonadota; class Gammaproteobacteria; order Burkholderiales; family Burkholderiaceae_C; genus JAAFIP01. Next base: position 3,633 of record JANPDG010000124.1, read on the forward strand.
TGCCAGGCCGCTGTTTGTGGATGCTTCCAACGGGTTCATGCCGATGCCTTGTCTGCATGTATTGATTGCAGCAAGCTGCGCGCCACAGCCAAACCGGACTTGAGTCCGTCCTCATGAAAACCGTAGCCCAGCCACGCGCCGCAGTAGTAGGTGTTGCGCGCGCCTTGCAGTACGTGCATGTCTTGCTGCGCCTGGGTGGCCTGGGCGTCAAACACCGGGTGTGCATAGTCAAACTCGCCCATGATGTGTTTACGCGCAATCGGCTGGGTTGGATTCAAGCTCACCACCACGGGTTGCTCAAACGGAATCGGCTGCAATTTGTTAATTAGGTAGTGCAGGCAGACATTGCCGTTTTCTTGGGCACTGTCACCGCGCACGTAGTTCCATGCGGCCCACGCGCTGCGCTGGCTTGGCAGCACAGATGCATCAGTGTGCAGCACGGCGCGGTTGGGTTGGGTGCGAAAAGCGCTGAGCACTTGCTGCTCTTGTGCACTGGCATCATTGAGCAAGGCCCATGCTTGAGGCGCGTGGGTGGCTATGACTACTTTGTCAAATCGCTCAACGCGGCCCTGCGTAATGACACGCACACCATCACTGTCGCGCTCAATCAGCTCTACCGGAGTGTTCAAGCGCTTATCAGCAACCTGCGCCACTATCTTGTCTACATAATGCCGCGCCCCACCCGCTACGGTGTACCACTGCGGCCGGTTGGTCACCTGGATCAGGCCGTGGTTATGGCAAAAGCGAATCATCGTAGACACCGGAAACTGCAGCATCTGGTCGGTGGGGCAGCTCCAGATACAGCCGAGCATGGGCAGCAAATACCAGTGAACAAAAGCATCGTTAAAGCGGTGCTCTTTTAAAAACTCTGACAGCGGCTGGGCCAGCTTGGCCTCGCTGCCTGCAGCTGCTATTTGCGTGCAAACTTTGTTAAAGCGCAGCATTTGCCACAGCATGCCCAAAAAGCGCGGGTTCCACAGGTTACTGCGCTGGGCGAACACACTGGACAAGCTGGTACCACTCCACTCCAGCGCACGCCCATTCAAAGCGCCCGGCACTTGCACCGAGAACGACATCTCCGACTTGACAGTTTGCACCTCCAACTGGGCAAACATGGCAATCAAGTTAGGGTAGGTGCGCTCGTTGTAGACCAAAAAACCAGTGTCGATACCATGGGTTGTAAGCCCGCGCGCTGTGGGCAGCGTGATATCAACGGTATGGGTGTGGCCACCGAAATAGCTGCCGGACTCAAAAAGAGTAACTTCAGCGTGGCCCACCAAGCTGTGGGCCACTGACAAGCCCGAAATACCAGAACCTATGACAGCCACTTTAAACGGGTATGTCATGCGAACCTAGGCGGTATATAAAACTGCTGCGAAGCGCCTTGAAGCGAAAGAGAGAGGGAGGGAGGAGGAGGACCGCCTCAAGGTTGTCACGGAGTTTAATGCTCCATGCAGGCTTCGCAGCAAAAAAGTGGGGCGTGAATGCAGGGCTGACATAGGGCAAGCCAAAACGGCAATCCCCGTGCGCATTAACCGAAAGCCCAATACATTCACTGAAAACTCCATAACCAATTAGTCAGATTATGACCGTACAGTATATAAAATCAATGCCCTCAAGCCAATCCCCCACGAATTGTAAGGATAAGGCGGCAATTCGGATTTTGTTTATTTAGGTTGCGCTGTTTGCACGACTTTGAACAAGTATCTGAGGTGCCGTGCAGCCCCGCCCAATATGACTGCCTGATGACACAAGTAGGACTGGACGGCATTCTACTTTGCCAGTATGGTCTAACCACAACACACCATAAAACGCGCCAACAGATGCGTAAAATCACATAAACTTAAATAAAACTAAGTCACTTTATGCTTTATCCAGAACTTTTCAAACAGCTCGAATCCGTCCGTTGGGACATGGACAAAGATATTCCTTGGGCCGAGTTTGACGGCGCGCAACTCACCGACGAGCAAGCGCAAACCATCAAGATGAATGCCATCACTGAGTGGAGCGCCCTGCCTGCTACCGAAATGTTTTTACGCGACAACAAAGACGATTCGGATTTTTCGGCCTTCATGTCGATTTGGTTTTTTGAAGAGCAAAAGCATTCTCTGGTGCTGATGGAGTACCTCAAGCGCTTTCGCCCAGAGCTAGCGCCGACCGAAAAAGAGCTGCATGAGGTGCGCTTTGAGTTTGAGCCCGCACCTGCACTGGAAACTCTGATGCTGCATTTTTGCGGCGAGATTCGCCTGAACCATTGGTACCGCCGCGCCAGCGAGTGGCACACCGAGCCGGTGATTAAAAACATCTACACCAAGCTCAGCCAAGACGAGGCGCGCCACGGCGGTGCTTACCTGCGCTACATGAAGCGTGCCATTGGTACTTTTGGCTTAGAGGCCAAGTCCGCGTTCACCAAAGTGGGCGTATTGATGGCCAGCGCTCGGCGCACCGCGCAGGCCCTGCACCCGACCAATTTGCACGTTAACAAAGCGCTGTTTCCGCGCGACACCATCCAAAGCCGCCTGCCTAACCCCGAGTGGCTAGAGCAGTGGCTGGACACACAGATCAAGTTTGATGCAGTGTGGGAAAACAAAGTGATTGAGCGAATTTTGCACAATATGAGCCTGCTCATGGAGCGCAGCTTTGTGAGTGTGCAAGAGCTCAACCGTTTTCGCAAAGAGCTGTCCAAAGAGATCGCGGCCAAGGCCGAAGGCTTGGTGCTGCCGCCAGGCGTCGCAAAGCCCGTGTGAGCGAGGCTGCCTTTTTATCTAAGCTTGCAAGCCGCGAGCAGGCGCGCGCGCGGATGCAGGCCTTGCCTGGGCCTGTGGTGTTTACCAATGGCGTGTTTGATGTGCTGCACCGCGGTCATGCCACCTATCTGGCGGCTGCACGGGCGCTGGGCGGCTCGCTGGTAGTGGCGCTGAACACCAATGCCTCGGCCCGCCGCTTAGGCAAGGGCCCTGACCGCCCGCTGAACAACGAAGGTGACCGCGCAGCACTGATTGCCGCGCTCGAGTCAGTCAGCCTGGTCACTTGGTTTGACGAAGACACACCTTTTGAGATCATTGATGCCACACGCCCCGACATACTGGTCAAAGGTGGCGACTACGATATGAAACTGCTCAAAGAAGCGCAGCTGGTGCACAGCTACGGTGGCCAGGCCTATGCGCTGAGTTTTGTAGATGGCTACTCCACCACGGCGCTGGTTAAAAAGATTCGCGCCACGGGTTAATGGGTCAATTTTTATTGATCACTATTAATTTAGTAGCAAACTATTGAGCATCCACGTCGGAAAACTGCCAAAAATTACCTACTTCTTTGCAGCAGCAGAATTACCTGTGAGCAACCAAAGCGACTTGAGCTTGACCAGCTCTTCATCAAAACGCACGTTGATGCGCTTTTTCTCGCCCTCTTGGTCGACGATAAAACGCTTTTGCACCGCGACGCTGTTGTCGTTATCGTCGACTTGGCGCTTGAGCAGCGCGGGGGCTTTGGTGGGGTCTTTTTTATAAAACTCCAGCTCGGCGTTGATGTCTTTGCGCTGCGCAGCCAGCTCGCCAATTCGTTTGTTGGCGGCCTTCATCACATCGTCTACCTGGGCCAGTGCCTCGGCGCGCTCTGTGTCGTGCACGGCGCGGCTCGGGTAGCGGGTGAGCAAGGCGCGGTCTTTGCGTTTTTCTTCGAGAAGGCGAGATTTTTCTTCGATCGCGGCTTTTTTCTTCTCATCAAACACGCGCTGCTCTTCCTGCGTCATGGTGGGGACGACGGTGCGTTTGACGGTGGCATTGCTGTTGAGCTCTTTTTGCTCGCGGTCTGCGCATTCGGCAATGGGCCGGTCAGAGGTGAGCTTGCGGCCCTTGGCGTCTATGCAGGTGTAGATCTGCGCCGATGCGGCAGCGCTGCCCAGCAAAGCAGTGGCCAAGAGAATCGTTTTTATACTCAGTTTCATCAAACTCCCCCATTGTCGGTTAGTACGCGGCGCGCGGCCTGACGGATGTATTTAACGCACTGGGCCATTGCTAGGTTGTCAGCGCGCTAGAGTTTGCGCCCCAGATACTGTTGTTGTCCAATGCAATGCCCACACCGTCCACCTTAAGCCACCCCATACCGCAGCCGATACGCCCGAACTGAGGCGCTGTGCTGTGCCATCGCGCCACCGCTTTGCTCTAAATAATGCAGCAAATCACTGAGCTTGGCAATCGCGCAAACCTGTAGGCCCAGCACATCGGTGACGTATTGCACCGCGCTGTGAGGCACATCACGCTGGCCCGTGGCGGTCTGCTCGGTGGCTTTTTCTTGCCTGTCCAGAGCAATGGCCACCGCGTGCGGCGTGGCACCTGCGGCGGCGATGACAGCGATTGACTCGCGCGCCGCCGTGCCGGCCGACATGACATCGTCCACAATCAGCACCCGGCCCGCTACAGGCGCGCCCACCAGTGTGCCGCCCTCACCGTGGTCTTTGGCCTCTTTGCGGTTGTAGGCATAGGGCACATTGCGGCCTAAGCGCGCCAACTCTATTGCCACAGCAGCGGCCAGCGGTATGCCCTTGTAGGCCGGGCCAAACAGCATGTCAAACTCGATGCCGCTGGCGATAATACGCTGGGCATAAAACTGCGCCAAGCGGCCCAGCTTAGCGCCGTCGTCAAACAAACCGGCGTTAAAAAAATAGGGCGACAATCTACCTGCCTTGGTGGTGAACTCGCCAAAGCGCAGCACGCCAGACTCGACGGCAAATTGCACAAAGTCGACGGCCAGCGCACTGCGTGGGTTGTCTTGTTCAGTGTTCATAGGTTTAATTAGCCACTATTGTTATGAAAAACTCACTCTTTCGCATCACCAGCCTGAACTTTAACGGCATCCGTTCGGCCGCCACCAAAGGCATGGAGGCTTGGGTGAATAAGTCTGCGCCTGATTGTATGTGCGTGCAAGAAGTCAAAGCCCAAGCGGCAGACATTGCCGGCAAATTTGAGCAAATTGCAGGCATGCAAGGCTATTTTCAGTTCGCCGACAAAAAGGGCTACAGCGGCGTAGGCGTGTACACGCGCCACGCGCCCAGCGCGGTGATCATTGGCTTTGACGGCGGCGAGTTTGACGCCGAAGGCCGCTATGTGGAGCTGCGCTTTGACACGCCTAGCCGCAAATTCTCGGTAATCAGCAGCTACTTTCCCAGCGGCTCGTCAGGCGAAGACCGCCAGCTGGCCAAATACCGCTTTTTGGCCAAGATGGCTCCGCACTTGGCCGCTTTAAGGCGAGAGCGCGAGCTGGTGCTGTGCGGCGACATCAACATCGCCCACAAAGAAGCTGACCTTAAGAACTACAAAGGCAACGTTAAAAACAGCGGCTTCTTGCCCGAAGAGCGCGCCTGGATGACGCAGCTGACCACGCCAGATGCTGACAGTTCTAAGGCAAGCTCTGGCGGTGGCCTGGTTGACGTGTACCGCCGCCTGCAGCCCGACACCACCGACCAGTGCTACACATGGTGGAGCCAGCGCGGCCAAGCCTACGCCAAAAACGTCGGTTGGCGTCTAGACTACCACTTGGCCACCCCCGCCATCGCCGCGCTAGCACGCGAGGAAGAAATCTACAAAGCCGAAAAATTCTCTGACCACGCACCGATCACGATTGGCTATGAGATGGCGTTGTAGACAACATCAATAATTCCTAAATTAATAGCAAACTATTGATTATCCACGTCGGAAAACTGCCTGATTTTCTTCCAATATCATCTCATACAAGATGAATGGTGATAGGCAGCGCGCAAGTTGGCTTGCTATGCATTCACCCGCTCTAACTGCTCTGGCGGTGGGTTAACCTGGAGTAGCTCATGCACTTTGCCGTCTTGCAACACCACAACGCGCTGGGCGCCTGCAATGGTCTCGGGCCTGTGGGCCACGATGATTCGGGTGATCTGCGTCTTGGCCAGCGCTTGTGTCACCAGCTTTTCGTTGGCAATGTCCAAATGGCTGGTCGCTTCATCTAGCGCTAAGACTTTGGGCTGTTTGTACAGCGCCCGCGCTAGCAGCACGCGCTGCTTTTGCCCGCCGCTAAGCGCTGAGCCCATGTCGCCAACTAAGGTTTGGTAGCCCATCGGCATGCGCACAATATCGCCGTCTACAGCCGCCAGCTTGGCACATTCCTCAACCCGGGCCATATCGCGCTGCACATCAAAAAAGCAGATGTTGTCCGCAATGCTACCCGCTAACAACAAGTCCTCTTGCATCACCGTGCCTATCAACCTGCGGTAGTTCTGCAAACCTAGCTGGCGCACGGGCAGCCCACCGTACAGCACCTCACCCTCGCTGGGCTGGCGCAGACCAAGTATGATTTTGAGCAAAGTCGTCTTGCCGCAACCGCTAGGGCCCACAATGGCCACGCTAGTGCCCGGCTCCAACACCAGTGAGATGTCTTTTAATATCCATGGTTCGCCTTCGCCGTACCTAAAGCTGACATTACGCAGCTCAATGCGCGGTTGTAAATGACCTAGTGAGTTGTCTGGCACGTTGTCTTTTTCAGGCTCAGCCAGCGCAATGTCCGCCAACCGCTCGGCGTGCAGCCCCAGCATTTTGATGTCTACGGCAAAGTTAATCAGCGCGGTCATACGCCCCGTGAGCTGGCCTTTGTAGCTGATAAATGCAAACAGCATACCGATGGTAAAAACTGCCTGCCCCTGCGTGCTGGTTTGCATAACCAGTCCTGCGCCCAGCCACAGTACAACCAAGTTTTCTAGGCCAAAAATAAACGTATTGGCCGTAGAAAACGCGATGCCCATTTTGGCCGTGCGCACATCGCGGTTTTGTACTTCGATCAGCAAGTTTTGCCAACGCGCCCGCCGCTCCTGCTCGCGGCCAAACAACTTGAGCGGCACAATAGCGCGCAGGCTCTCCAAAAAATGCGTGTTCTCACGCGCAGCCACCACCAGCCGCTCGGCCGACGCGTCGCGAAACGGCCGGTACGCCGCCCAGCGCAGCAGCGCGTACGCCGCCACAGCGGTCAGCACCACCGCAGTGAGCGTAGGCGAATAGAGCAGCATCATGCCCAGCGCCGCCACGCTCATGATGCCGTCTAAGATGGCCTCAATCACACTGGTGGTTAGCGTGCGCTGAATAGCGCCGACCGACCCAAAGCGCGACACGATATCGCCCAAGTGCCGCTTTTCAAAAAAGTCGACTGGCAGTCGCACCAAATGACCAAACACATTGCTAGCCCATTGCATGCTCAGCGACATGCCCAGCGCCATCACCATCCAGCTGCGCGCCAGCCCCAGCAGGGTTTGAATCACGAGCAGCATGGCGAAGCCGATGACCAGCACCGTGAGCAAGTCTTTGTCATAGGTGGCAATAGCGTCGTCCACGACCAGCTGGTTGAGCAACGGTGACGCGATAGCAAACACCTGTAGCGCCAAAGCAATTCCAAATATTTGAAACAAAGAGCGCTTAAGGCCCAGCACCTTGCCCGTCAGCGCGGACAGCGCTACTTTTTTGCGTTGATCGGTGGCTTCGAATTCTGCATTGGGGGTTAGCTCTAGTGCTACCCCGGTAAAACTGCGCGAGACTTCTTCGAGCTTCAAACGCCGCTCACCCACTGCCGGGTCGAGAATGACTACGTGGCCACGGGAGACTTTGGTGAGGACAACAAAGTGATTGAGGTTCCAGTGCAGGATGCAAGGCAGTTGCAGCTGAATTAGCTCATTAACTTCTAATCGGAGTGGGCGGCTGCTGAAGTTCAAAGCACCCGCATGGGACATTAGCTGATGAAGTGTTGCACCTTTTAAAGATACTTGGAAACGGCAGCGTAGTTCAGCTAAGTCAACTTGCAAGCCATGCTGGCTGCTGACCATGCAAAGGCAAGCGAGCGCGCATTCACTAGCCTCTGTCTGAATAACGGGGTGCATTAAATTAGCTATTTAGCAGAGCAAGCTTGTTTTACGTTCGCGTCGTACGCTTTTTAATACAGCGCAACGGAGCCTTGGTCGCCGCGACACATAGACGTTATTACTTTAATGTGAATTAAAGTAATTTTTATCATTTAACATCCTCTTGGCTAAAATAAATTGCATTGTTTGTTGATATTCGATGAGACTAATTTCATCGCTATCAAATGAGTAAATTTCAGCATTAGGAAGTGCCAGCAGAAAAGGTGAATGAGTTGCGATAATGAATTGCGCGCCTGCTAGTGCAAGCTCCTCTATCTTCAGCATAATTGCTATTTGGCTCGCTACAGATAAGCCAGCCTCCGGCTCATCGAGTAAGTACAGTCCATCTTTGTTAAACCTGTTCATAACCAAAGCCAATATCGACTCGCCGCGTGATTGCATGTGTAATGATTTACCTCCATAGCTGTCACGAATAAACGGTGAACCAGCTGGTTCGGAGTCCAATCTATCAACTTCGGACGCGAAATTATAAAAACTTTCTGATCTGAAGAAGAAACTATTACCAGTTACCGGTTTGTTTCGCGCTAAACGTAAAAACTGGTGCAAAGAGGAATGCGTATTGCGCGTGAAGAATCCAAAATTTTTACTTCCGCCTTCAGCGTTAAACCCTAAACTGACTGCAATTGCCTCAAGAAGGGTTGATTTTCCCTTACCGTTTTCACCAATAAAAAAAGTTACTTTTGAATTAAATAGCAATTTATTTAAAGTTGGTATCCAGTTTAAATTAAATGGATAACTCTCTAAAGAGGTTTGCTCTGGCAACTGCAGTTTTAAGCTACTTAGAATTGTTGACATTAACGTACCATCACAATTTATGATAGCTCTTTAGGTTTCAGCTCTGGGTATGCATCCCATATTGGGCTGGCTAGAAAATACGTTTCACCCAAAACTTTACCAATAGCTAATTTTGCTTTTTGCATTTGTTCTTGGCTAATTAATGGTTCTAAGTCTATGAGGGTTTTTGTAGCTTGCGATGAAACCTCTAATGCGAAGTTACTCAGTGCTATTGCAATATTTTTATCAATCATTTTCTATTTTTTCGCTAATAATTTGAAATATTTTTTGATTAAGAAAATTTATCCCTTTTTTAATCAACTACTTGAGTTATTTTTAGTTCTGGTACTGTTAAGACTTATCGGCCACCACTATCACCGGAATTCCATGAAAAAAAACTGAGCCCATTGCCTCCAAATGGACTGTAACAACTATTCATACACCTAGCAAAAGCCATTCCAAAATCTGAAGTGGGTAAGGCTTGGCGACTACACATTGCAATACAGTAGTTTTTATCACTAGTAGCTGCAACATCACCTCTAGAGCCCCATCCACCCCCTGAGTCATTTGCATATCCATCATGACCACTGCCGTCCCGGCCGTCTCCGTCGTCACCGCCAGCAACATAAAAACAATCATCAGTTTTTAAAACTCTCATTTATTAACTCCTTTAATTTACCGTATCGGACGGCAGGCCGTTTTTTTCACTCAGACTTGTCACCGCCGCGGTTCGGTTGGGGGTCTGAGTTCAAAATCTTCATATTCGCTCTAGCCGCCAGCAGTGGCTCCAGTGCCCATTCCCACACTTTGCGGCGTTCTTGCACTATGTCGGCTTCTAACGTGAGGCCGGGCTTTAGCATGATCGCTTGGCCGTAGCTGCGAATAGCTTGGTCGTCTAGCTTGACGTTGATGCGAAACAGGGCTTCATTGCTGCCGTTTTGCGCCATGAGCTGGCTGGCCAGGTTGGCGGGCAGCTCGTTGGCGGCAAAGGGGGTGTCGGACACGCTGGTGATGCGCCCGGTGTGCAGGCCAAACTTTTGGTACGGGTATGCGGCATAGCGCAGGTAGACGGCTTGGCCGGGACGCAAAAAGCCTGCGGTACGGCTGGAGGCAAAAAGATGGGCCTCTACAGTGATGGCTTTGCCTTGACTTACTGGCACCAAAGTGGCGATGGTTTGACCTGCCTGCACGGTTTGGCCCGGTAGCACGCTCAGAGCCGTGACGCGGTAGTGTTGAACCGCGTTGTTAGCGCCCGTGCTGGTTGCGTTGGCTAGCAAGCTGGCTGGCGCGGTGATGACGGCGCTTTTGCGAATGGCGTTTTCGCTGAGCTCTTGCTGCAGGGTGGACTGGCTGCGGGCTATTTGAGCGGTGTCGGTATCCAACTGGTTTTTAAGCGCTGCTCGCTCACCTTCTAAGGCTTGGCGGTCTTGTTGCAGCGCGAGACGGCTGCGCTCTAAGCTTTGCAGGCGGGCAGTCGCGTCGATCAGCTCTTCTTGCTTGGCTTGCAGCTGAATATCGGACATAAAGCCTTCTTTGGCCAGCTGGGTGTAGCGCTCGACGGACTTTTGCGCCAGACCTGCGCGGCTGCGCAGCAGAACTAGCTCTTCTTGGGTTTGGCGGCTTTGTGCGGCCAGTGTGGCTATGCGGTCAGCTAGCACTTGCTGGCGCTGGTCGGTTTGCAACTGGCGCAGGGCCCGTTCGTTGTTTAGGCTTTGTTGGCGCAGCTCAATTTGCGCTGCTGCCAGTAAGCTGGGCTCACCTACTTCGGGTTTACCCCCCCCATACTTTTCACAAGGCTGCTTAGGCGCTCTGTGTTGATGATGGCAAGCACTGAGCCGCCTTGGACGGTGTGGCCTTCGGTCATGTGCAGCTCGCCCAACACGCCTGCTGTCTGCGCAACGATGTTAAGTTGGCCGCCTTGGGCCACCAGCAGGCCGCTGACCTTGCTCTTGCGATTAACCTCGCCCCAAGCGGCAAAAGCTATGAGCAGGCCGGCAATACCCAGCGCACCCAATGTGATGGCACTGAAGCTGGGGGGCCGCGTAATGCGCACCACACCGAGCCATTGTGCTGACTGAGCTTGTTGAACTTCAGGTCTGAATAATGACAATTTTTACCCACCTGCTAATAAGGTTTAGATTCATTGATTTGCATACCAAAAATACTAAACGATACGAAAACAGCTTGGTTTGCCAACCCTGTCATTTTTGACACTTAATTTTTGTATCAATTCGTTTGTCAATATCTACGTTGCTCGAAGCGTTTAGTGAGTCCTAATTTAATAGCAAACTATTGAATATCCACATCGGAAAAGCGCTCGGTTTTCTTCCAAGAACTGTGTTTTGAGTGTAGATTGAGCACGGGCTCTTGCGGGAGACTATGGGCATACGCTTTTCTCTCCCGAAGCTGCGCACACTAGCTCAATGCGTTCGGGTTAAAGCTACTCAAACCAGCCGCGTAAACCTCAGCCAAAGAGAGCCAAGCAGAACCGGCAAATTACCGACTATTAGACGCATTGTCCGGCGAAGCTACGGGCCGTTTGTATTTGGTCTTGGCAGGTGCCGCAGCCGTTGTGGGCTTGGCTTTCTCGTAGAACGGCAACACCTTGGGCAAGTTAGCCTCGATGTTAGAAATACGCGATGGGCCGCTGGGGTGGGTGCTTAAGAACTGGGGTGGTGAGCCCTTGCTCGCAGCGCCCATCTTTTGCCACAGCGTTACGCCTGCGCGCGGGTTGTAGCCCGCTTTGGCGGCCAGCTCCATGCCGATCAGGTCTGACTCTGACTCGTCTTCGCGGCCAAACTTCATGCTCAGTAACTGGCCGCCCATGCTGGCCAGGCTGGTGCCCACGTTGCCTAGGCCCAGCAGGCTTGCACCAATGGAGATCGCACCATTGGTGGCCATGCTCTTGCCCATGCGTTCTCTGGCGTGCTCGCGCAGCGCGTGCGCTACCTCGTGGCCCATGATCATGGCCACTTCGTCGTCGGTGAGCTTGAGCTGCTCTAGGATGCCGCTGTAGAACGCGATTTTGCCGCCAGGCATGCAAAATGCGTTGATCTGGTCGCTTAGCAGCAGGTTGACTTCCCACTTCCAGTTGGCGGCGCGCGGGTTCCACTCTAGCGCGTGGGGGATGATTTTTTGCGAGATGGCGCGCAGGCGCTGCACCTGCGGGTCGCTGTCTGGGGCCAGCTGTTTTTTGCTCGACGCCTCTTGCAGCATTTCTTGGTACTGCTGGCTAGCTGCTTGCTCTAGCTTGTCTGCTGGCACCAGCTTAGACAGTTTGGAGCTCTTGCCCACCTCTACGCCTTCGCGCGCGGTGGCCGTGCCGGCAGCCAAGGTCAAGCTCAGTGCCAGCGCCAGGCTGCTCAGGGTGAAAGGAAAATGACGGATCAGTGTGCTGTTCATAACCAAAGTACCCGTAACGGGCCTCCATAGAGTGGATGAATGTAACCTTAACGGTTGGGTGCGGCGTTTGGCCGACTACATTTAGATATTGTGCACGAGCTTACTGCGGCGCGCACAATCGACTCAACACAGCCAAAAAAAACGGCCACCCGAGGGTGGCCGTGTGAAAGTCCTCGTCAAAGGACGTCGTTGGGAGAGTATTGGCACCAGAAGCTTGAGGCCTCTGGCGCACTTGCGTGACAGCAATAAAATCATTGTGCAACCGTTATGGGTGCCAAGGCATCCCCCATATGGGGTAGACAAGTGTGTTTCAGACGACAAATTTGAGATAAACGTGTATTAATTCACATTGTTCTTGCCCAACAAGCGCACCACAAAGCTTGCGCCCGGCCCGTCGCGGCCTAAACAGACCACGCTGCCGCCATGGGTCTGCGCTATCGACCTGACCAAAGACAGCCCCAGGCCGACGCCGCCACCTGACTCGCTGGCCAAGCTGCTGCGGTAAAACGGCTCAAAAATACGCTCACGCTCAGTCACCGGCACGCCGGGGCCGCTGTCACTGACGTGGATCTCCACCCCGCCGGGTGCGCTGCTGGCGCAAACCATCACCTGCACATCGCTGCCGCCGTAGCGCTTGGCGTTTTCTAGCAGGTTGCGCACCATGCGGCGCAGCAGGCGCGGCACGCCTTGCAGTTGCAAGCTGCTGGCGCGGCCGTCTTGCGGCACCTCAAGCGCCACATGCATACGGGCGCACTCCTCGGCAACGAGTGCCACCATGTCCACCGTCTCCACACTGCCTACGTCCACATTGCCGCTGTGCTGCGCGGCATCCAAGCGGCTGGACAGCAAGATTTCGTCGATCAGCATGTCCAGCTCGCTGATGTTGCGCGCCAGCTCGGTTTTAAGTACGGTGCTCGGGAATGCAGAGCTTGCACTGGCAGCGCTGGGCGTTTGGCCCATCAGCTCAATGCCCATGCGGATGCGCGCCAGCGGTGAACGCAGCTCATGCGAGGCGTTGGCCAGCAGGCTTTTGTGCGACAGCACCAGCGCCTCAATACGGTCGGCAGCGGCGTTAAAGCGCTGGCCTAAAAACGCCACTTCGTCGTCGCCGTCTTCGTCCACGCGGGCGCGCAGGTCGCCCGCGCCCCAGCGCTCCACGCCGCGCTGCAAACGGCCCAGGCGCTTGGTCAGGCGGCGCACCACGGGGTAGCTGCCCAGGCCCACAGCCAGCGCGAGCACGGCCCACAGCAGCAGCATAAAGCCGGGGTCGCGCTGAATATTAGACTCCATCCAGCGCGGTAGCGCGGCGCTGCCGCTCTGCACACGCGGCGGCGGTGGCACTTGGGCAAACAGCTTGGTGCCATCAGGCATGGCCAGCTCAAACTCCAAACCACGACCACCGCCGCTGGGCCGTGTGCTGGACTTAGCGATGATCTCGCCGCGCGCGTCGCGCACAATCATCTCGCGCAGCGGCAGCTCAGCTGCGCGCTCGGCGCGTTGGCGGTCCGCGTTCTCGCGCCAGAGCCAGCCAAACACCAGCGTCAGCACCAGCACCGCCATGACCACGGCCAGCCAGATGCGCACATGCAGACGGTTTAACAGCGCTATCTTCATCGCTCAATCTTGCTGCTTAGAAAACACATAGCCCACGCCGCGCACGGTGACGATGCGCTGCGGCTCTTTGGCATCGACCTCAATGGCCGCGCGGATGCGGCCCATGTGCACATCAATCGAGCGGTCAAACGCTTCTAGCTCGCGGCCGCGCACGGCCTCCATGATCTGGTCGCGAGTGAGCACGCGGCCTGCGTGCTCAGCCATCGTCACCAGCAGGTCAAACTGGTACGACGTGAGCTCTACCGCGCTGCCTGCTACGCGCACGCTGCGGCCGTCGCGGTCAATCTCTAAGCTGCCAAACACCATCGTGCGGTGGCTCTGCGCGCCGCTCACCACGCCCGCCCCGTTGCGCCGCAAAATAGCGCGAATGCGCGCCAGCAGCTCGCGCGGTTCAAAGGGCTTGGCCAAATAATCGTCCGCACCCAGCTCCAGCCCAATGATGCGGTCCATCGCGTCGCCCTTGCCAGTGAGCATGAGCACGGGCGTGTGCGCCAGGTCGCTGGGCAGCGCGCGCAAGCGTCGGCAGACCTGCAGCCCGTCCATGCCGGGCATCATGAGGTCCAGAATAATCAAGTCAGGCTTGGTGCCGTCTGCCTGTAGCGCCGCCAACCCTGCAGCCCCGTCGCTGGCGTGGGCAAAGCCAAAATCGTTACCGCGCAAATACTCGCCCACCATGGCGGCCAAGCGCGTGTCGTCTTCGATCATTAGAAGTTGTTGCATAGGCAGATGCTAGCGATTTTCGGGGTGGGCGGGTGGCTTGGGGGCGTTGAGGCTGTAAAGTTTGGGTAAATAGCGGGGGTTTTAACAGCCCGTGGCAATGCATGTCTACCTTGTTTACCTTGGACGGGCGGTGTGACATGTCGCTCACCCTGTCTTATGGCTTTGTTTTAAGTCACGCGCTTCGCAGTGACTGAGGCAGTGCAGAGCGGATGACACTCCTCGCCATATTCACACAGCGTCTTTTGGAAGAAAAATGTGCACTTTTCCGACGTGGATACTCAATAGTTTGCTATTAATAAGTGATCAATAAGAACACTTAAGGCTGCACCATGGTCTGCGCCAACCATGCGCTTAGCTGTGCTACTGCATCGTCAGTGGCCAGTGTGAGGGCGCGTACACCGCCTGGGGCGTCTTGGCTGGGGGCGCTGGTGCGGGCCAGTATGCTGCGCTGGGCTACCACTGCGCCTGCTCGCAACACGGTGGCGCGCAGGCGCACGACGCCGGCGCTGCTGGTGGGCGAGTCAAACAGCTGGCTGAACTCGTCTAGCTCGAGCTTGAGCAGCCATGGCGCGCTGCCCTCGGCGGTGGTCAACACGCTGCCCCGGCTGCTGAGCGCGTCGCGCACGCGCAGGCGCACCAGCTGGGCGGGCGGCATGCTCCAGCG
>JANPDG010000125.1:0-4591 GCA_031431335.1 Polaromonas sp.
GACCAGAGCTTGGAGCAGCGCTGTGTTGCGGTGCGGCACTTCGATGAACAGCTGGGTTTGGCCTGTTTTGAGCGCCAGTGCTTCCAGCTCTTTGATGCGCTGGCTGCGCGGCGCGGCGTCTATCGGCAGGTAGCCTACAAAGGCAAAGTTTTGGCCGTTCAGCCCGCTGGCGGCTAGCGCCAAGAGCAGGGCGCAGGGGCCGGTGAGCGGCACCACGGGCACGCCCAGTGCATGGGCAGCGCGCACTACCGAGCTGCCAGGGTCGGCCACAGCGGGCATGCCTGCCTCGCTGATTAAACCTATGTCGTTGCCTTGTAGCGCGGCTTGCAAGAGCGGTTTGGCATCAAAGCTGCTGGTTTGGCCTAGTGGCGCATGGTCGCCTTTTTTGTGCACCTCGCGCGGCAGCTCGGTGATGGTGAGCTGCTGAATTGGCGCGGCCAGCGGCAGTACGTCGCCTACGCGCTTGAGCACCGCGCGCGTGGTTTTGGCGTTTTCGCCAATCCAGTGCGTCAGCCGGGCCGCCACTTGCAGCGTGCCCAGTGGCATTACGTCGGTGATGGGCGCTAGTGTGTCGCAGCCAAAGTCTAGCGGCGCAGGAACGAGGTAAAGAGTGCCGTGGGTCATCTGCATGAAGTGCGTTTAGGTGAAAAAATCGGCAGTTTTCCGACGTGGATATTAAATAGTTAGCTATTAATATTATAGTATCTTGATACCCGCCGCCCGAATCATCCGCGCTGTGCGGATCAGTGGCAGGCCGACGAGCGCGGTGGGGTCGTCGTTGTCGATGCGCTCTAGCTGGGCGATGCCCAGGCCTTCGCTTTTGGCGCTGCCTGCGCAGTCATAGGGCTGCTCGGTTTGCAGGTAGTTTTCTATTTCATCATCGGTTAAATCGCGAAACAGCACTTTGACCTGGGCTACATCCTGCTGCACAAAGCCTGTCTCCACGCATACCACGGCTAGCGCGGTTTGAAATATCACCACTTGCCCGCGCATGCGGCGCAGCTGCTCGGTGGCGCGGGCGTGGTTGCCGGGCTTGCCCAGCGGCTCGCCGTGCAGGTCGGCCACTTGGTCAGAGCCTATGACCACCGCTTGGGGCCATAGCGCCGCCACAGCCTGCGCCTTGGCCAGCGCCAGCCGGGTGGCCAGCGCCAGCGGCAGCTCACCGGGGTGGGGTGTTTCGTCTACATCGGGCGCGGCCACTTCAAACGGCACGCCCAGCCGTGCCAGCAGCTCGCGGCGGTAGCGCGATGTAGAGCCTAAAACCAAAGGGCGGGGTGGGGAGGACAGCATAGATCAGGGCAAAAAGAACAGTTGGCCGCCATTGTCTTACACTTAGGGCTGATTGCCATGACACCATCCGAATCCTCTCTTCCCGCCATGCGCCTTGATGTGCGCAGCTTTGCCCAGACCAGTGAAAGCCTGTCGGGTGATGACCCACTGCGCCACTACCTGCGATTGGCGGGCGATTTGCACGGGTTTTCTGCGGACTGGCCCGATTTGAATGTGCAATGGAATATTCGCGGCGAGGTGCTGCCTGACGCCGCTGGCAAGCCAGCCTGTTGGATGCACCTGCAGCTGCGCGCCCAGCTGCCCATGACCTGCCAGCGCTGCCTGGGCCAAGTGCTAATGCCCGTGGCGCTGGACAACAGCTACCGATTTGTGGCCGACGAGACTCTGGCCGAGCTAGAAGACGAGCAGTGCGACGAAGACCTGCTGGTGCTGTCTAAGCAGTTTGACCTGCGCGAGCTACTAGAAGACGAGCTGCTGCTAGAACTGCCCTTGATGCCCAAGCATGAGGTGTGCCCCACTGAAGTGAAGTTAGCGTCCACTGACGAAGATTTCAAGGCCGCGCTGACACAAAAGCCCAATGCCTTTGCTGCTCTGGGCAGCTTAAAGAAGGCTCCCTAGAGCGTCTAGGCTAGCGGGCGGTGCAGAGCTTGTTGCTATGAAAAACGCTAAAAACGCGCTATAATCAAAGGCTTCGCGCTATCGAGCTGCTTGATAAAATTATTTACCAAGCAGCTTATAAAGCACACAGATTTTCTAATTTTTACCACTTTTAGCTTTGCTGGTTTGTTTTAAAACTAAGCGGGTTATGAGTACAAGGAGCCCACCATGGCAGTTCAGCAGAACAAAAAATCCCCTTCCAAGCGCGGCATGCACCGTGCCCACTACGCTCTGGACACACCAGGCACGGCAGTAGAGCCCACCACTGGTGAAGTGCACCTGCGCCACCACATTACGCCTAACGGCTTTTACCGCGGCCGTCAGGTCATCAAGTCCAAAGCTGCTGCTGAATAAATCTGGCCTTGCAGGCTGTAGCTAGCGCTTGGCGCTGTAGGCTAACAGTCACTGCAAGCCGCTAGTTTTGACACACACCCTAAAGCCCGTCGCTACCGCTGTAGCACCGGGCTTTTAGTTTTTTTAAGCGCAGCCTATTTCATGGACACCACTAGCACAGACGCGATTGCAGCCACCGAATTAAGCGGTAAGGCAGAGCCATCTTCCACGGTGATTGCGGTGGACTGCATGGGCGGCGACCACGCGCTGGCCAGTACGCTGCCTGCGTGCAAGGCGTTTTTAAATGCGCACCCCAAGGCGCGCTTACTACTGGTGGGGCAGGCTGACAAGTTGGCCAGCTTCGCCCACCCCCGCGCAAGCGTAGTGCCCGCCGCCGAAGTGGTGGCCATGGACGACTCGCTCGAAGTCGCCCTGCGCAAAAAGAAAGACTCTTCCATGCGCGTGGCCATTGAGCAGGTCAAGTCGGGCGCAGCGCAGGCAGCAGTGTCTGCGGGCAACACGGGCGCGCTGATGGCGATTGCGCGCTATATGCTCAAAACCCTAGACGGCATTGACCGCCCGGCCATTGCCACCCAGCTGCCCAACGCCAAGGGCGGTGCCACCACCGTGCTCGACCTGGGCGCCAATGTGGACTGCACCCCCGAGCATTTGTTTCAGTTTGCCATCATGGGCTCAGCTTTGGTGTCAGTGCTCAACAATGACGAAAATCCCTCGGTAGGCTTGCTTAATATTGGTGAAGAAGCCATTAAAGGCAGCGAAATCATCAAAAAAACAGGCGAACTGCTGCGATCTGCGGCTAATAGCGGCGATCTTAACTTTTATGGCAACGTCGAAGGCAACGACATTTTCACGGGTGTTACAGACATTGTGGTGTGCGATGGTTTTGTGGGCAATGTGGCCTTAAAAACCAGCGAAGGCCTCGCCACGATGATTGGCGGATTCTTAAAAGCCGAGTTTTCTCGCAATATCTTCACAAAAATAGCTGCTATTTGCGCTTATTCGGTGTTAAAAGCGTTTAAGTCGCGCGTAGACCATCGCCGTTACAACGGCGCAGCGCTGCTCGGCCTGCGCGGCTTGGTGTTTAAGAGCCATGGTTCAGCTGATGCGTATGCTTTCGAGCAGGCGCTTAATAAAGCTTATGATGCTGCCAGCCACAATTTGCTGGATAAAGTGCGCTCGCGCATCAACCATGCTGCGCCCGTGTTGGCAGCGATGGCCCCAGACGCGCAGGCCGTGTCAGTCTCGGTGCCGGCCTGAGCGCCGAAACAGAGCTGGGCAGCGTCTTGCGGCTCCAGCGTTCGGCAGATAGCGGCCCTGTATTTTCTGCCTGTAATCTCTACATGTAACATTAGAGCCCTATGACCGCATCCACCTCGCCATTCCCCCGATATTCCCGCATTGTCGGCACGGGCAGCTATCTGCCACCGCGCCGCGTGAGCAACGACGACCTGGCCGCAGAGTTGGCCGCCAAAGGGGTGGAGACCTCCAGCGAGTGGATCGTCGAGCGCACCGGCATCCATGCCCGCCACTTCGCCGCGCCCGACGTGACCGCCAGTGACCTGGCCCTGCCTGCCTGCCAAGCCGCGCTCAAGGCCGCAGGCAAGCGCGCCCGTGACATCGACCTGATTATCGTTGCCACGTCCACACCCGACATGGTGTTTCCGTCCAGCGCCGCCATACTGCAACATAAATTGGCAATTTCCGACGTGGATATTGACAAGTTAGCTACTGAAATAATAGCAAATGATGAAATGTCCAGCGCTGAACCGCGCTCCATAGCAGGTTGCCCCGCGTTCGACGTGCAGGCCGTGTGCAGCGGTTTTGTCTACGCCCTCACTGTGGCTGACAGCATGATCAAAACCGGCGCAGCCCAGTGCGCGCTGGTGGTCGGCAGCGAGGTGTTCAGCCGCATCCTGGACTTTAACGACCGCACCACCTGCGTGCTGTTTGGCGACGGCGCTGGCGCGGTGGTGCTAGAGGCTAGCGACACACCCGGCATCTTAGCTACCGAGCTGCATGCCGACGGCAAACACGTAGGCGTGCTGTGCGTGCCCGGTAACGTCAGCGGAGGCCAAATTTTAGGCGACCCCACACTCAAAATGGACGGCCAAGCCGTCTTCAAACTCGCTGTGGGCGTGCTCGCCGATGTGGCCCGCTCGGTGCTGGCTAAAGCTGGCAAGACTGAAGCTGACATTGACTGGCTCATCCCTCACCAAGCCAACATCCGCATCATGCTGGGCACCGCCAAAAAGCTCAAATTGCACGAGGACAAAGTCATCGTCACCGTCGA
>JANPDG010000126.1:0-7016 GCA_031431335.1 Polaromonas sp.
TGAACTGAAATCAAACTCTAAAAGAGACGATTTGGCTGCAGGCAGGTGGCCTGTGTGCAGTATTCAGACTTGCCGCTTCGACTCGATAGCCTGCGCCAGATGCACGGGTAGCAGAGTATTGGGTTGTCCCATCATTGTTGCAGCCAAGTGCTGTCCACACAGCGCCGCAAAACTCAATCCCCTCGACCCCATGGCCGTGCAAGCGTACAAACCTGGGGCATGCGTTGCGCTGACTTCTCCTACCCATGGCAGTCTGTCGCGCGTGGTGCAGCGTGTGCCTGCCCAGCCTTGAACCAAGCCCGCTTGGTCTTGCGCAGCCAATATGCCAGCTGCTGCGGGGATGAGCTGCCCCAAGCGCTGCAGGTTGGCTGCTATGCCTTGCGCTGTGACTTGTGGGCTGTGCGGTGCATCGTGCTCGTAGGTGGAGCCACTGAGCCAGATGTGGGCACCTTGCCAGGGTATGGCGGGAATAAAGTGGCCGTTGCCGTTGATGGCACAGGGCTTGGTGGATGGGGTGAAGTTTGGCAACTCGGGCAGCAAGCGGGGCCACAGCGCTTGCCACTGGGGCGTCCAGGGGCCGTACACCACTTGGCCTGCAACTTGGTGCAAAGGCCCGACACCACCTTTGTCCAAAGCAAAAGCGGGTAGCACAGGTGAGCCGTCTGCGTGCTGCAGCCCCGCCAGCAGCGCCTGCGTGCCATAGGCGTTGGCCATCACCACAGCTTGGGCCTCGGCCAGCAGCATGCCGCTTGCGTTTATGGCCTGCCAGAGGGCGGGGCTGGCGCCTGCGCGCTGCAGCTGGGCAACCTGCACTTGGGTGCGCAGCGTGATGCGGGGGTGGGCTAGCCATGCGGCCACGAGTGCGGCAGATTTAACCCAAGCGGCATCGGCAAACCACCTGGCTTGGGGCCCCAGCTTGCCAGCGCGCTGCAGCGCACCGCAGGGCTGCCAGTCTTGGCCTTCAATGAGCAAGGCGCGCGCAGACTGTACTGTGGCAGCCAAGCCCAGCTGGCTAAGCTGCGAAATAGCACTGGGAGCCTTGAGGTCCTGTGAGTGGTGGGGCGCTGTGAGTGCTACGGGCAGCCCGCTTGAGGGCGATGAAGACGCAGTAGCCGGCTGCGCGTCCAGCACCGTCACGCTGCAGCCGCGCTCGGCCAGCGCGTGGGCTGCAGCAGCGCCAGCCAAGCCAGCGCCTATTACTATGATATTCATAGCAAACTATCCAATATCTACGTCGGAAAACTGCCCTAAATTCTTCCAAAAACCGTCCATGAAAGATCAAGTCAGTTAACCAGCTTTGCGCAGCTCACTCAGTGGGCGGCACATAGCCCTGCACTGCATCTGCGCCTGCGCCAAAAAAGTGGGCCTCCATCTGGCGGGCCAGGTACTGGCGGGCGCGCTGGTCGGCCAGGTTGAGGCGGTTTTCGTTGACCAGCATGGTTTGCTGCTTCATCCACGCAGCCCAAGCCTCTTTGCTCACCTGTTGCCAGAGCTTTTTGCCCAGCTCGCCAGGATAGGGCGGAAAATCCAGCCCCTCAGCTTCTTTGCCCAGTTTGATGCAGTTAACCATGCGTGCCATGTGAGTGTCCAGTCGTCTAATGTGTAAGGGTGCTAAAGCGTAAATTGTCGTTGGTTTTCTGCCCGGGGCTGTGAACCGCAGGCAGATTTGCGTGTCCAATAGCGCTATTGTCTTCTATCCCTACACTGTCATGCTCTCACTTTTTAAAAACCTCACCCTCGCGCGCGGCGCGGGCCTGATTGCGCTGGCCTGCATTGGCATGTTGGCTTTTGGCATGTATCTGCAACATGTGGTGGGTTTAGAGCCATGCCCGATGTGCATTGTGCAACGATATGCTCTTATATTAGTAGCAATATTTTCAATATTGGCGTCGGTAATGTCGCTAAAAACATCACCTAATTCGTTGAGAAGCAAGTTTCAAATGGTGTGGGCCAGCTTGGCGGGTGTGTTTGCCCTAGGCGGCGCGTTTGTTGCCGCGCGGCAAAGCTTTTTGCAGTGGTACCCGCCCGAGATAGTGTCCTGTGGCCGCGATTTTTATGGCATGGTGGAGACGTTTCCGCTCAAACGGGCGATTCCGATGATCTTTAAGGGCAGTGGCGATTGCACCAAGATCGATTGGACGTTTTTAGGCGGCTCGATAGCCAACTGGTCGTTCGTGGCGTTTGCGGGGATGGCTTTGGTGCTGCTGGTGCTGCTGCTTCGCAGGCGTAAATATTAAATAGTTAGCTACTAATACAATAGCGCTATGCCTTAGACCCCATCCCCCGAGCCAACGCCCCTTGCAGCGCCAGCTCCGCCGTGTTCAAGCCGCTGCGCGTATCCCAGCCCTGCAAATGCTGCTCGGCAATCCGCCCCAAGCCGTGCACCCACTCTGGGTGGTCGTTCAGGCACGGGATGTAATGAAAGCTGCGGCCATCAACGCCCGCCTGGCTGCCAGCCCCCGCGTGCAAAAACGCCTCTTTCGCCTCCATGGCAATCTCTTCCAGCGTCTCCAAGCAGTCCACCGTGAACCCAGGGCAGACCACGTCCACACGTTTCACGCCGCTTTGGGCCATCTCGATCAGCGTCGGCTCGGTGTAGGGCTCTAGCCACTTGGCTCTGCCAAAGCGCGACTGAAACGTCAGCTGCAATTGGTCTTTGCTTAGGCCCAGTTTGTCGCCCACCAAGCGCGCTGTTTTGTAGCACTCGCAGTGGTAGGTGTCGCCCAGGCTCAATGTGCGCTCGGGCACGCCATGAAAGCTCATCACCAGTTTGTCGGGCCTGCCGTTGACTTTCCAGTACGCCTCAATGCGCGCGGCCAGGGCGCTGATGTAGCCTGCGTCGTCGTGGTAGTTATTCACAAAGCGCAGCTCTGGGATGCGGCGCACCTTGGCGGCCCAGGTGTAGACCGCATCAAACACACTGGCCGTGGTGGTGCCGCTGTACTGCGGGTACATGGGCAAAATCAATATGCGGTTAAACCCCTCGGCCTTGAGCGCGTCTAGCTGCGACTTCATGCTGGGGTTGGCATAGCGCATGCCCAGGCGCACCTGCACATGGTGGCCTTGTTCGCCCAAATAGCCTTGCAGCAGTTTGGCTTGTTTTTCGCTCCATACCTTGAGCGGCGAGCCTTCGGCAGTCCAAATGCTGGCGTATTTAGCCGCCGACTTGGCCGGGCGCAGGCGCAAAATAATGCCGTGCAAAATCAGCCACCAAATCGGTTTGGGGATTTCCACCACGCGGTGGTCCGATAAAAACTCGGCCAAATAGCGGCGCACAGCAGGCGCGGTGGCCTCATCAGGGGTGCCCAGGTTGCACAGCAGTACAGCGGTGCGGGCGTTGAAATGGCCAGTTTGGCCGTGGGTGTATGAAGGTTCTTTTGCAAATGCCATGGTGTATTCTCCACTACCTATGCTCGATGTTTCCCAAATTAAAGCCATATCCCTTGATTTAGACGACACGCTGTGGCCCATCTGGCCTGTGATTGAGCGGGCGGAAAAGGCGCTGCTAAGCTGGCTGTGCACCAATGCGCCCATGACTGCGGCCATGTTTGCGTCCACCACAGCGCTGCGCGAGATTCGCGAACACATGGCCAACGTGATGGTCAAGCAGCGCCCCGAGCTGCGCCACGACCTGGGCGCTATTCGCCTCGAGTCGATCCGCTTGGCGCTGTACCGCGCCAAAGAAGACCCGCTGCTGGCCGAGCCTGCCTACCAAGTGTTTTTTGCCGAGCGCAACCGCGTGGTGCTGTACGACGACGCGCTGCCCGCGCTCAAAGCTATGGCCGCGCGCTACCCACTGGTGTCGCTGTCTAACGGCAATGCGCAGCTAAGCTTAATAGGTTTGGACCACTACTTCAAAGCCGCCATCACCGCCAAAGATTTTGGCCACAGCAAGCCTGACCCACGCATCTTTGTGGCTGCAGCAGGCGCCGTGGGGGTGCAGCCCCACGAGGTGCTTCACATTGGCGACGACGCTGCGCTGGACGTGATGGGCGCGCTTAACGCCGACATGCAAGCCATATGGCTTAACCGCGATGAAAAGCTCTGGCCCTATGAAGACCAAGCGCCCGCGCTGGAGGTGGGCTCGCTGGCAGAAGTGGTGGCGCTGCTTGGCTAAAGCACTGCCATCTTCAATATGACATTTTTGGAGAAAAAAATAGCACTTTTCCGACGTGGATATTCAATAGTTTGCTATTTTAATTATAGCAAATTAATTTACTTAGGAGCCAACCGAATCGCGCCGTCCAAGCGAATCGTCTCGCCGTTGAGCAGGTCGTTTTCAAAAATATGCAGCGCTAATTTGGCGTAGTCTTGCGGTGTGCCCAAGCGGCTGGGGAAGGGCACCGCTGCAGCCAGTGCGTCTTGCACATCTTGTGCCATGCCAAACATCATGGGTGTGCCCATAATGCCTGGTGCAATCGTCATGTTGCGAATGCCATTGCGCGCCAGGTCGCGGGCAATCGGCAGCGTCATGCCGACAATACCGCCCTTGGACGCGCTGTAGGCTGCTTGGCCAATTTGCCCGTCATAGGCGGCCACGGACGCGGTGCTAATCAAACAGCCGCGCTCCATGGTGGCCTCGGGTTCGTTTTTGCACATGGCGTCTGCGGCCAGGCGAATCATGTTGAAGCTGCCAAACAGGTTGATGCTCACGGTACGCTTGAAAGCGTCAAAGTTGTGCGCGCCGTTTTTGCCCACGGTTTTCTCGCCTGTGGCAATACCAGCGCAGTTCACCAAGCCCATCAGCTTGCCCATGCTAACGGCCTTTGCCACCACCGCTTGACCATCTGCCTCACTGGTTACGTCACATTTCACAAAACAGCCGCCAATGTCTTTGGCCACGGCCTCGCCTTTGTCCGCCTGCATATCCGCTATCACCACCAAGCCGCCCTTGCTTGCTAACATGCGCGCCGTGCCTTCGCCCAAGCCCGATGCGCCGCCCGTGACGATAAATACTTTGCTTTGAATGTCCATGAAAAAAGCTCCTGAAATGGGTTGAATGCAGGTGTTTAGTGATTGACGTTTACGTTAACGTCAACTAAGCACTGATTATGGCAGATGCACCCTCGCCCCAACCTTGTTGCACAGGTGGCATGCCACATAATCTGTGCCATGCCTATTCTGCCCACCCTGCCGCGCACCATCTGCCTTGCCGTAGCCGTCCTCTTAGCCGCGTGCACCACCGCGCCCACCACCCCAGTCATCTCCCCCACACAGCCCCCCGTGGCGGCGCTCAAACGCCCGCCCAAGATCGGCCTGGCGCTGGGCGGGGGTGCTGTGCGTGGGTTTGCGCATGTGGGGGTGATCGCCGCGCTCGAAGAGGCGGGTATCAAGCCTGACTTGGTGGTGGGCACATCGGCAGGCAGCTTGGTGGCCGCCATCTACGCCTCGGGCAAAAGCGCCGCCCAGCTGCAACAAGCCGCGCTGGCCATGGAAGAGTCTGACATCACCGACTGGACGCTGCCGTTTTTTGGCCGCGGCATGCTGCGCGGCGAAGCGCTGGCGCGCTACATGAACACGCAGGTGAACAACAAGCTCATCGAGAGTATGACCATTCCGCTGGGCATCGTAGCTACCGACCTGCGCACAGGCCAAGGCGCGCTATTTAGGCAGGGCGACACCGGCATGGCCGTGCGCGCGTCCAGCGCCGTGCCGTCGGTGTTTAACCCTGTGAAAATTGGCGCTGCCGAATATGTAGATGGCGGCCTGGTGTCACCCGTGCCTGTGAAATACGCCCGCCAAATGGGCGCCGAGCTGGTGATCGCGGTGGATATATCGTCCGCGCCCGAGGGCAACGCAGCCGACAGCCAACTGCAAATCTTGCTCCAAACCTTTGCCATCATGGGCAAAACTATCAACAGCTACGAGCTCAAAGACGCCGAACTGGTGGTGCGGCCCGAGCTGGTAGGCGTCAAAAGCGGTGACTTTACCGCCAAACGCCGCGCCATAGACGCAGGCAAACTCGCCATGCAACGCCAGATCCCGCAGCTCAAAGCGCTGATGGAGGCCAGAAGCAAGTAGCAAAAACTGAATACTATACTATTAATAGCAAACTATTGAATATCCACGTCGGAAAACTGCCTTAAAATCTTCCAAAACACGCTGCACAAAGATGATCTATCCAGACCCACCCGCTGTCATCCAGATTCTCATGGTCTGCATGGGCAACATCTGCCGCAGCCCGACGGCTGAGGGCGTGCTGCGGGCCAAGGTAGCGCAGGCGGGGCTGGCCAGCAGGGTGCTGATTGAGTCGGCTGGAACGCACAACTACCATCCCGGTAGCCCGCCAGATGAGCGCAGTCAGCAGCATGCGCTGCGCCGGGGGATTGACCTGTCTGGCCTGCGCGCGCGCCAGGTTCTGCAAGACGATTATGCGGATTTCGATTTGATTTTGGCGATGGACTGGGACAACTTGGCGCTCTTGCAGGTGGACTGTCCGCCGCAATATGCGGCCAAACTCAAGCTGCTGATGGAGTTTGCGGTGACCAGCGCTGACAGCGCAAACGCGGTCAGCGCGGTCGTGCCTGACCCCTACCACGGCGGGGAGGCTGGCTTTGAGCAGGTGTTGGACTTGGTCGAGCTGGCCTGCGACGGTCTGGTGCGGCACCTGCAAAGCCTGTGTGCCTTGCAGGGTTAAAACGGGCCAATACCCGAGCAGACTGCTTGGTTATGTGCTATACTTGACAGTAATAGTCGGAATAAGAAAAATAGCCGTAGCAGCAGAGAGTTAGCGGGTTAATTAGCGGGTTACTACTTAGGTAAAAAGCAGGTAGTTAAGCGCTAATGCAGATATTCAAAAATAGGCCTCAAAGCCAAAAACAACACAAATGAGCCGTGATAAGCGGTTGGGATGGATGGAGATGATGCTTTAGCGCCTGCAAGGCACTGAAGATATTTTTTAAAACTGTAAGCACTAAAGGAGCTTGCGATGCGTTTAACAACAAAAGGTCGTTTTGCGGTCACCGCGATGATTGACTTGGCACTGCGCCAAAACTCAGGCCCCGTCACATTGGCGG
>JANPDG010000127.1:0-51163 GCA_031431335.1 Polaromonas sp.
AGCCAAGCCATAATACAAACATGATTGAACGCATGCTTTGGCACCCCGTGGCTTTGTCGACTGACTTGACAGATAAGCCCGTGGCCGTGCAGTTGCTGGATGAGGCAGTTGTGCTATGGCGCGATGCGCAGGGCAGCGCGCATGCCTGGGCCGACAAGTGTCCGCACCGTGGGGCCAAGCTGTCGCTGGGGCGCATTGAGGTGGATGCGCAAGGCGCTAGCAGGCTGGAATGCGCTTACCACGGCTGGCAGTTTGACGGGGCGGGGCATTGCGCGCTGGTGCCCGCGCTGCCTGTATTTGCACCGCCGCCTGCGCACTGTGCCAAAACTTTTACAGCGCATGAAGCGTATGGCCTGGTGTGGGTGCAGCTGGATGCTGCGCAAACCCAGCTACCTGCTTTTGCCGCAGACAACGATGCGCAGTTGCGTAAAGTGTTTTGTGGCCCCTACGACGTGGCTACCAGCGCGCCGCGTGTGGTAGAGAACTTTTTAGACATGGCGCATTTTGGTTTCGTGCACGAAGGTTTTTTGGGCGCACGCGACACCACGGCGCAGGCTGACTATGCGGTAGAGCGAACCACCCACGGCATACGCGCTATGGGTTGCCGCGCCTGGCAGCCGCAGAGCAATGTGCATGCTAGCCAAGGGGCAGATGTGTCCTACACCTACGATGTGGTGTCTCCCTATTGCGCCCAGCTGGCCAAGGTGCCTGATGGCGGCGTGATGGTGGATGGCAAAGCTGTGCAGTGGCGCGAGTCGATAGCACTCTGGGTGTGTCCCGTGTCGCCCGACGCTAGCCGCGTGTGGTTTACCATGGCGGTGGCTGATTTTGAAACGGCAGCGGGCAAGCTGCAGAATTTTCAAAACACTATATTTATGCAAGACAAGCCGATTTTAGAATCGCAAACGCCTGCGTGCCTACCGCTAGATTTGCGGGCCGAGCTGCACACCGCAGCCGACAAAGCCTCGGCCGCTTACCGCCGCTATTTGCAAGACAGTGGCATTACTTTTGGAGTGTGTTGAGATGAACGCTTTAGTTAAACCTATACGCGCAGAGCGCCTGCCCGACCTG
The DNA here is from genome assembly GCA_031431335.1 of Polaromonas sp. Classification (GTDB taxonomy): domain Bacteria; phylum Pseudomonadota; class Gammaproteobacteria; order Burkholderiales; family Burkholderiaceae_C; genus JAAFIP01. The sequence continues at coordinate 1,072 of JANPDG010000127.1, forward strand.
CTGCGCCGCATGCCCAAGGCGGAGCTGCACATGCACATTGAAGGCTCGCTCGAGCCAGAGCTGATTTTTGCCTTAGCGCAGCGCAATAAGCTCACTATTCCTTATGCCAGTGTCGAAGCTTTGCGCCAGGCATATGCATTTAGCAACTTACAAAGCTTTTTAGACATTTACTACGCTGGTGCATCGGTGCTGATCAACGAGCAAGACTTCTACGACATGGCGCATGCGTATTTTGCCAAGGCAGCGAATGACAACGTGGTGCGCGCAGAGATTTTCTTTGACCCGCAAACCCACACTGCCAGAGGCGTGGCAATCGACACGGTGATTAACGGCTTGCACCGCGCCTGTGTGGACGCCAAAGCAGAGTTTGGCGTTGACGCGGAGCTGATCATGTGCTTTTTGCGGCATTTAAGCGAGGGAGATGCCTTTGCCACGCTAGAGCAAGCGCTGGTGCACCGCGATAAGCTCATAGGCATAGGCCTGGACAGTGGCGAGCTCGGTAACCCGCCTGAGAAATTTGCCAAAGTATTCAAGCGCTGCAAAGAGCTGGGCTTTCACCTCGTAGCCCACGCAGGTGAGGAGGGGCCGCCTGCTTATGTGTGGAGCGCACTCGATGTATTAAAAGTTGAGCGCATCGACCACGGCGTGCAGTCGAGCAAAGACGCATTGCTGATGCAGCGCTTGGCCAAAGACCGCATCCCGCTCACCGTGTGTCCATTGTCTAACCAAAAACTGTGCGTCTACCCTAATTTAGCGGACCACAACCTCGGCCAGCTGTTAGACGCAGGTCTGTGCGCCATGGTCAACTCAGACGACCCTGCTTACTTTGGCGGCTATATCAACGACAACTTTACCCAAACCTTTGCCGCCACCGGCCTCACTGCCCAGCACGCCTACCAGCTGGCACGCAATAGCTTTGAAGCCAGCTTTATCAGCGCCGAGCAAAAGCGCAGGCACATGGATCGTGTGAGTGAGGTGTTTGAATCGTTTGATTAATATTTGGAAGAAAATAAGGCAGTTTTCCGACGTGGATATTAAATAGTTAGCTATTAATATTATAGCAAATTGCATGACTTAAGGCGCTAAATCAGCTACCTTGTCGCTCGGATATTTGAACGAATCGCGCAACATATAAGGCATGGGCAGTGCCAGATTGATGCCTTTGGGAGCAATGGGTTGTTCAAACCATTTGCGGTAAATGGTGTGAATCTCGCCGCTAAGGATCATGCGCCGCATTTCCGTGTCGACTACTTTTTTGAACGCGGCATCGCCTTTGGGCAGCACGATGGCATAGGGCTCGATCGTCATCGGCTTGCCGATCACTTTAAAGGCAGCTGGATCAGCAGAGTTGGCTCTCAGGCCAAACAGTAATACATCGTCCATTGCAAATGCATCGGCCTTTTTGTTGGCCACCATACCAAACGCCTCTGAATGGTCTTGCGCTTCGATCACTTTGAGTTTGAGCAGGCGTTCAGTGTTGATACGGTCTAAGGTTTTGATATTGGTGGTGCCCTTGGTTGAGACGACGGTCTTGCCTGTGAGGTCTTCTAGCTTTTCAATACCAGCGTCCACGCGAACCAAAAATTTAGCAGACGAGATGAAATGCGCCACTGTGTAGTCCACCAGCTTACGCCGTTCGGCCGTGTTGGTGGTAGACCCGCACTCCATCGCGGCTTTTCCTTCGGCAATAGCGGTCAGGCGCGTGGCTGAAGTAACGGGCAGGTAGTTCACCTGCAAGCTTGGCATTTTGAGTTCACGCTCTAGGGCGGTGATGATTTTGGCGCAAATATCCATTGCATAACCGATAGGGCGTTTTTGGTCATCAAAGTAGGAGAACGGAATAGACGCCTCTCGGTGCGCCACCGTGATGCTGCGGGTTTGGCGAATCGTATCAAGCTGGCCTGCTTGGGCTGTGAGCGTGATGCTCAATGCGCTGATCAAAGTTAATACGAGGTAGTTTTTCATAGAGCGTGTTCCTTATAGAAAGTTAAGCCATCCTTGAAGATTTTTGGCCAATTCCCTTGATTTTTGATTTAAGCTAGTTGCCATGCGCCTAAGACACATTGAAGTTTTTAATGCCGTGATGCTCACGGGCAGTGTCAGCTCGGCTGCGCGCTTGATCAATGTCACCCAGCCTGCGGTCAGCCGTATCTTGGCGCATGCTGAGTTGCAGCTGGGCTTTGCGCTGTTTCAGCGCACCAAAGGCCGGCTTACGCCCACCACTGAGGCGCAAACTCTGTACCCGCACATTGAAAGACTGTTTACCCAGCTGGACGAAGTGCAGCGCTTGGCCAACAATTTGAAAATGGGGCGCAGTGAAGGCGAGCTGCATATTTTGAGCGTGCTGGCCTTGAGCTACGAGGTATTGCCCCGCGCGCTCAAAATGTTTCGCGCTAAACATCCGAATGTCATGGTGACCATCGACTCGTTGCATTCGCAGCAAATTGTCTCTGCATTGGTGTTGCAAGAAGCCGATGTGGGGTTTGTATTCAGCGCTATCGCTCATCCGTCGCTGGAACAGCAGCACTTGGCCGAGGGCCGTATGGTGTGTGTGGCACCTAAAGGCATGTTGACGGCCAAGCTGGTTAAAAAAGGCAGTGTGTCGCTGCTTGATTTGGACAAAACACCCGTCGTCAGCTTGGATGTTCGCGACCCGGTGGGCACGAGCCTGAGCCAAGCGTGTCGTGAATTGGGTGTCGGGCTGCAGTCGATGGTGGCGGTGCAAACTTACCATTCGGCTCTTGCCTTGGCGCACCACGGCGTAGGTGTCGCGCTGGTGGATGCCTGCACCGCTATATCGGCTGACCGCAGCAAGGTCCATGTGCTTCAGTTGGAGCCGCAGATTGCGGTGCCCATTAATTCGCTGCGGCCCATCAACCGCCCCAGCTCGCTGCTGGCCAGCGCCATGACGCGTTGTATGCAGCTGGCTGTTGAGGAGGCTTTGGGCAGCTAAGCCTTTGCAGTGTTTCATGCTGGCACTGCTGTGAGTTGAGGTGACTGGTGCACAGGGTTTTGCAACAGATCAACGACTTGCCCCGCCGTACCAAAAGCCAAAGTCAACCCCAATGCACCGTGGCCCGTATTCACAATCAAGTTGCGTGGCCCACCGGCCTGCACGCCTACGATGGGCAAGCCTGTGGGTGTCGCAGGGCGCAGGCCCGCCCAGGGCTGCAGCGCCGGGCAATTTGACAGTTGTGCAAACACAGCTTGGGTACTGCGCTGCAAGCTGGCAATAGCGCTGACACTGATGCTGCGGTCATAGCCCACCAGCTCGGCCATGCCCGCTACGCGCAGCCGCTGACCCAGCCGCGCGAACACAACTTTGCGTGCAATATCAGTCACGTTAATCTGCGGTGCATCGGGTGTGGACGACACGTCTAACGTCACGCTGTAGCCCTTGATGGGGTAGATCGGCAAGCGCAGGCCCATGCTGCGCGCCAGTGGCAGGCTGTAGCTGCCCAGCGCCAATACAAACTGATCTGCCTCTATGCTGCCTGCTGTGGTCTGGGCACATGCAATCGTGGCGCTTTGATGGTTGCTGCGTTGCACGAGCCGATGCACTGGTGTGCCCAGTATGAAAGCGACACCGCGTTGGCGCAACACTTGCTCTAAGCCTTGGCACAGCCTGAGGCAGTCCACAGCGCATTCCGATGGTGTGTAGATGGCGCCTGCTATGTGGGGCTGGTAACTGGCCAGGGCAGGCTCTACATCGCAGCTGGCTTGAGCACCCAGTGCGCTTTGCTGGCTGCCCAGCGCGCTTTGTAGCACCATTTGACGCTTAGCCGCTTCAAACGACGCGTCACTGGGGTAGAGCACCAGCTTGCCACTGCTTGAGTAATCGCAATCAACGCGCTCGGCAGCCATCATGCGGTCAAAGCCCGCGCGACTGTGCGCGGCCAAGCTGAGCAATAACGCTGTGCTGCGTGCAGATGTTGCGTTGTTGCATGCCCGCATAAACGCCAGTGCCCAGCGCCACTGCTGCACATCCCACTGCGGGCGCAGCTTGAGCGGCGAGTCAGGCGAGAGCAGCAGCTTGGGCAACTGCCTCCAAATGGACGCATCAGCCAAGGGCTGCACGTAGCTGTAACTAAGCTGCGCGCCATTGCCGCCACTGGCGCCATTGCCCACAGCTGCAGCGCTGTCCACTACGATCACCTCGTAGCCTTGTCGGCTCAGTTCATAGGCCGTGGCCAAGCCTACGATGCCAGCACCTAAAACACATACTTTCATACTTTGCATAGCTGTACTGTAAAAAAACTATGCGCATTTGCACAATGCTATTGCTTGCATTAGCCATGCTTAAAAATTATGTGCAGTTGCAGGCATTGAGGGTAAGTGCTGATGGGGCATAACTTTTTGTAATGGACTTGGCCTTAAATTGAATTATTCAATCTGCTCAACTGTCCTTACACTGTGGTTTGTCTTCTTTTATTAACTTATTTTTTTGAACAGGAATTGGTATGAAACTCAATCGTCTAAGTCTCGCTGCTGTGGTTTTGGCCAGCCTGGCCTGTGTGTCTGTAGCTTACGCCGACACTCTGAAGAAGATTGCTGACAGCGGGAAAATCACCGTGGCTTATCGTGAGTTTTCTGTGCCGTTTAGTTACTTGGCCGGGGGCAATAGTGCTGTAGGATTTTCGGCTGACTTGACCAATTCAGTACTGGACGAAGTTAAAAAACGCCTGAACAATCCCAGCATTAAAGTGGAGTCTCAAGCCGTCACCTCGCAAAACCGTATTCCTCTTTTGCAAAACGGCACCATTGACCTAGAGTGCGGCTCTACCACCAACAACAGCACACGCGGAAAAGAGGTGCAGTTTACGACAAACCTCTTCTACACTGGCACGCGCCTGCTGACCAAGAAAACTTCGGGTATCAAAAACTACGCTGATTTGGCAAAAAAGACAGTTGCTACAACGACTGGTACCACCAACGCCCAAGTCATGCGCAAATACAACGCCGACAACAGCCTGGGTATGGATATCGTGCTGGGCAAAGACCATGACGATTCTGTGCTAATGGTCGACAGCGGACGCGCTGTGGCTTTTGCGATGGACGACATTCTGCTCTTTGGCCTTAAGGGCAATGCCAAAAATCCAGCCGAATGGGATGTTGTGGGTGATTCGTTGCAAGTAGAGCCTTACGCCTGCATGATGCGTAAAGACGATCCTAAGTTTCAAGAGCTCGTCAACGGCGTGATTGGCGGCATGATGAAATCTGGCGATTTTGAAAAACTCTACACCAAGTGGTTTATGTCACCTATCCCGCCCAAAGGCCAAAACTTGAATTTGCCGATGAGCAAAGAGCTGCGTGATAACCTCAAAGCGCAGAGCGATAAGCCAGCACAATAAATAGTTATCTGGTTATGAACGTTGTTGGCATTTTGGGGGGTATGGGGCCCGCAGCAGGCGCAGACTTTGTGCGCCTGTTCGTGCAAGCCTGTGCCCAGCACATGCAACGCAGTGGTCAAAGCGTGGCAGATCAGAGTTTTCCGGAGCATTGGTTGGCTCAGGTTCCGGTACCTGATCGTACGCAGGCGCTACAGAATCAACAGCAAGGCTCCCACCAGCCACTAGAACCGATGCTTCAGACATTAGGCCGTTTGTCAGCTCTGGGTGCGCGCAGTGTGGCTATAGCTTGCAATACTGCACATGCTTGGCATGCGCAGCTTCAAGCGCGGTTTCCGCAGATTGAGGTGTTGCACATGGCGCAAGAGACAGCGCTACTTTTGGCAAGCCAAGGTATCAAAGAAACCGCTTTGATGGCTACGCAAGGTACTTACCGAGCGGGCCTCTATGAGCGCGCCTTGAGCTTGGTAGGTGTGAAATGCCATTTGCCACTTGAGCCAGAGATACAGCGCATTATGTGCGGTATTTATCAAGGCGTTAAGGCAGACGATATGGTGTTGGCCTATGAGTGCTTTAGTGAAGTGGCGCATAGTTTGGTTGTCCGCCATGGAGCAGCGCCGATTATTTTGGGCTGCACTGAGATTCCACTGGGTTTGCGCGGCTCGGCGAGTTTGACTTCACACGCATTGATCGACCCTGCGCAGGTGCTTGCCAATGCGCTGGCGCAGCGGGCGTATCAGTGATGTGCAGCAGAGGTTTGGTCTCTGCTACCAAGGTTTTTTCTAGTGCTAGTCATTCAACGATCAGTTGATGGTAATCAGTGTTTCCCGGTTCACTGGGACAGCCTTGTTCAATTTTAAAGTCAGAACACCATCCTCTAGTTTGGCTTGGCTGGCTGTCGCATCAATATTTGTTGCGATTCGGTAGGCGGCTTTGAAGCTGCGCGGTGCATCCGCTTTGGATTCAATGCGCACCACATCGTCTTCGATGGCAATCGTCAATTGTGCTTTGGACAGGCCTGGAACATCTAGAGACAAAGTGACGGAGCTCTCATCACTTTCAACATGCACGGCTTTATTGACGTAGGGCGCACTGCCGTAGCTTGATGTGCGATTAAATGCTGAGGGTGCAAAAAACATAGTGAAACTCCTAGTACACTTCGCGGCTTTGCTGCTGTGCCACTATTAGCACAGCAATGTTGGCTGCATGCGCTGTATCTGCAGACGTGTCGTGTGTTTTCAAGGGAGTCATCACAATGAATAAATTTCGTCGCGGGGTATTGAAATGCTTGGGAGGTGCAGCCATATCGGGTAGCCTGGTGCATGCCATAGAGACTATGGCGCAAACGGCCAGCACCTCAAGTGCCGCGATTAAGGTCGCCATGATTGAAGGGCTGAGCGGGCCATTTGGAAACACGGGTGAGGCGGTGTTTCGCAATCTTATCTGGGCCTGCGAGCGTGTGAATGCGCGAGGCGGTGTGAAGCTGGCAGGGGGAGCTAAGCGTCTGGAGATCGAGCGTTATGACAGCAAAGGACAAACCGAAGAAGCGCTGTCCAGCTTGCGCTCAGCCATTGATGATGGTGCTCAAATTATTGTGCAGGGCAATAACTCATCGGTTGCAGCTGCACTGATTGATGCTATCAATAAACATAACGAACGCGAGCCAGCTAGGCGGGTGGTGTTTTTAAATTATTCAGCGGTTGATCCTATTTTGACGAACGAAAAATGCAGCCCTTGGCATTTTCGGTTCGATGCCCATGCTGACATGCGCATGGCTGCGCTCATGCAGGTGCTCAAGGACGATAAGGGCGTTAAATCTGCCTATTTGCTAGGACAAGACTATAGTTTTGGACAAGCTGTTTTGCGAGAGGCCAAGCGCCAGTTGGCTCTGCAGCGCGAAGATATCAGTATCGTGGGTGACGAGCTGCATCCCTTGGGCAGGGTAAAAGACTTTGCGCCTTACGCAGCCAAAATCAAATCCAGCGGCGCTGGTGTGGTGATCACAGGCAATTTTGGCAATGACCTGACTTTGCTGATCAAGGCCTGCAAAGAGGCCGGTTACGAGGGCAAGTTTTATACCTTCTACGGCAACGCGCTGGGCGCGCCTGCTGCTATCGGCGAAGCAGGGGTGGGGAAAGTGATTGCGGTTGCCGATTGGCTGCCTAACGTGGCAAGTAAAGAATCCGAGGCTTTTTACCAAAGTTTTAAGCAGCGGTTTCCCAAGCCTGTTGATGATTACGTTCATATGCGCATGCAGCTGATGGTCGAGGCATTGGCTAAAGCGTTAGAAACATCGCAAAAATCAGCGGCTCTTGACATTGCTGCGTTGGCGGGTGCTTTAGAGGGCGCTAATGTGACGTTTGCAGGGCAAAAAGGCGTTATGCGCGCCTCAGACCACCAGTTTCAACAGCCTTTGGTGGTGGGGTTGATGGACAAACTGGGCACCCCAGGCGTCAAATTTGATGTGGAAGGCTCGGGATATGGCTTTCGCGTGATTAAAACTATTGAGGCTTCACGGGCCGAAATGCCCACCATTTGCAAGATGGTGAAGGTCTAGTGTTGTGCTAGCTGAGGGTGGTATTTCCGGGTTAAAATAGAAGGCTGACCTAAATACAGAGGCCTGCCCCGTGCAAAACACGGGTTAGGTGCTAGTTAAAAAACCGCGCGGGTGGCGAAATTGGTAGACGCACCAGGTTTAGGTCCTGACGGTGGCAACACTGTGGGGGTTCGAGTCCCCCCCCGCGCACCACTTCTTTTAGATTTTCCCAAAGAGACTCCATCATGGCCGTAGCCGTTGAAACCCTCGAAAAACTTGAACGCAAGATGACCCTGACCTTGCCTGTTACCGTTATTACCAACGAGGTAGAAACCCGCCTTAAAAAGCTGGCTCGCCAAGTGAAAATTGACGGTTTCCGCCCAGGCAAAGTGCCCATGAATATCGTGTCGCAGCGATATGGCTATAGCGTGCATTACGAAGTGATGAACGACAAAGTAGGCGAAGCATTTTCTGTGGCTGCCAACGAAGCCAAATTGCGTGTCGCAGGCCAGCCCCGCATCACTGAAAAAGAAGGCGCGCCAGAGGGCGAAGTCAGTTTTGACGCAATTTTCGAAGTGTTTCCTGACGTCAAGCTAGGTGATCTGTCCACTGCAGCCGTAGAAAAGTTGTCTGCTGATGTCACCGATGCAGCCATTGACCGCACGATTGAGATTTTGCGCAAACAGCGCCAAACCTTCGCGCAGCGCTCTGTCGACAGTGCTACGGCGGCGGGAGACCGCGTGACAGTCGACTTTGTTGGCAAAATCGATGGCGAGCCTTTTGAAGGCGGCAAAGCTGAAGATTTCGCGTTCATCGTGGGCGAAGGACAGATGCTCAAAGAATTTGACGAGGCTGTGCGCGGTATGAAGTCTGGCGAAAGCAAGACATTCCCTCTGCCGTTCCCAGCTGACTACCATGGCCAAGATGTGGCTGGCAAAACAGCTGACTTTTTAGTCACAGTTAAAAAACTTGAAGCCACCCATTTGCCCGAAGTGAACGAGGCGTTTGCCAAGTCGCTGGGTATTGCCGACGCCAGCGTGGCGGGCTTGCGCGCTGATATCAAAAAAAATCTAGAGCGTGAAGTTAAATTCCGCCTCATGGCCAAAAACAAAACCGCAGCGATGGATGCGCTCGCATCCTCTGCCGAGCTGGATCTGCCAAAAAGCAGCGTGCAGTCTGAGCTGGAGCGCATGATTGAAAGCGCCCGTGCTGACCTCAAGCAACGCGGTATCAAGGACGCTGACAAAGCACCTATACCTGATGACGTGTTTCGCCCACAAGCTGAGCGTCGCGTGCGCCTAGGTTTGGTGGTTGCTGAGTTGGTACGTGTCAACAACCTGCAAGCTACCCAAGCCCAGATCAAGAGCCATGTAGAAGAAATGGCAGCATCCTACGAAAAGCCAGCCGATGTCGTGCGCTGGTACTTTAGCGACAACCGCCGCATGGCGGAGGTTGAGGCAGTGATTATTGAAAACAACGTGACTGATTTTGTGCTGTCCAAAGCCAAAATCACCGAAAAGCCAGTGTCGTTTGATGAGCTGATGGGACAGCAATAATCTGTCTTGTGGGTGCTGAGTCGTCGTAAATAGACCATTTGCCGTATCCGCAATCAACAATCTTCATAACAGGGCTTGCATCGACCGATGCAAGCCCTATCTATTTGTGAACGGACTTCTAGCGCAGCAGGCCTGCAGCCTGCCAAGCGGTCGTCCTAAAACTGGTTACAGTAGAACCTTACAGGAGTAATTTGATGAGCCGTTTTGATACTTTCGCAGACAAGACATTTGAACCCGCGCAAGCCTTGGGCATGGTGCCTATGGTGATTGAGCAGTCAGGCCGTGGTGAGCGCGCGTATGACATTTACTCGCGCTTGCTCAAAGAGCGCATCATTTTCATGGTGGGCCCTGTTGAAGACTACATGGCCAATTTGGTCGTAGCGCAATTGCTCTTTTTAGAGAGCGAAAACCCTGACAAAGATATTTATCTGTACATCAACTCTCCTGGCGGTTCCGTCAGTGCGGGCTTGGCTATTTTTGACACCATGAATTTCATCAAGCCCGATGTATCGACTTTGTGCACTGGCATGGCCGCTAGCATGGGCTCATTTTTGTTGGCGGCTGGCGCCAAGGGCAAACGTATTGCGCTGCCTAACGCCAGCATCATGATGCATCAGCCTTCAGGCGGCGCACGTGGCATGGCCAGCGATATTGAAATTTCGGCCCGCGAGATTTTAAAAACTCGCGAACAGTTGAATAAAATTTATGCAGAGCGCACTGGACAGACACTAGAAAAAGTAGCTCGCGATGTAGAGCGTGACTTCTGGATGTCTGCAGATGAGTCTAAGGAATACGGTTTGGTCGATCAAGTGATCGCCAAACGGCCTTAAGTTTTAATTGCGCTGCAGGCGGCATTTTTTTGTGCTTCTTTCAGACCACTCGGGTGCTACATTCCTTCACAAAAATGTGATTGCACATGCTCTGCAATATGCGTACATTTAAGTTGTCAGAGAAACTCTGGCAACCCTTGGAGGGTAATCTATTACCCTCTGCTGCGACACTGGACCTAATACCTCCTTTGATCGCGACCCTAGGTGGCATGCAGCCTTGCTGAGCCGCCAAGCCCGCAAGGTGTATTCATCAGACTTCTTTGCGGGCTTTCTTATTTTCGGGCCTGATTTAGGCCGCTAAAAACTCTTCAATCAAACTTGCCAGCACTTGCGGCTGATCGTGGTGCATCATGTGGCCGGCATCATGGAGCTTTTCTACGCGCACATGGGGCACCGCTTGGAGCCTCTCGTGGTATTGCTCCAATGTGAAGCTGCCTTTGTACCATCCTGTCAATGAGTCATCAGTGGCCTCGATGGCCAGAGTAGGCGCGCTAATGCGGGCGTAGCAGGCCAGCACTTCTTCTACGCGGTACAGCTGCGCATTCGTGATCTTGTGCGCTGCGTCTCCCAAAATATGCCATTGACCCAGAGCGTTGGGCGTAGCCCAGTGCTGCGCCAGCCAGACGGCTTTGTCGGTTGACAAGCGCGGGTTGGTTTTCATCAGCCTGCGGGCGACACCGTTTGCATCGGTATAAGGGCGCAACGCCAGCTCACCGCGTTGATGGGCTTTGAGTTCGTCCATCCATTTGGCATAGCGTCCGGGCGCTTGCGCAGGCTTTGTGGCAGGCATGCCAAAGCCTTCTAGATTGACCAGGCGGCGAATGCGCTCGGGGCGCACGCCTGCATACAGCATGACCACATTGCCACCCATGCTGTGGCCTAGCAAGTCCACAGCTTGCCCGGGAGCATAGTGGTCAAGCAAAAAATCTAAATCGGCCATGTAGTCCGGAAACCAAAAGTTGTCGGCAGCAGGCCCAGTCGTGCGGCCATAACCTCGCCAGTCGGGGGCTATTACATAGCGGTCTTGCTTCAAAGCATCGACCACAAACTGAAACGATGCACCCACGTCCATCCAGCCGTGCACCATGACCAGCGGCGGTTGTCCTTGGGTAGGCTTACCCCACGTGTGTACATGGTAGCTGTGGGTGCGAATAGGGACAAACTCGCTGTGCGCAGGCCGCACAACTTGGTATTCTTCTGAGGTAGTAGCATGCATACTGCTAATGATACGTGTGAATGCAGCGGAGTTGCGTCACCTAACTGACGCAGCATCATCGCCATCCCCATACACCCTATGTCCACTGACCATTACCACCGCATTTACTCTGAATTTACCTGGCAGGTGCCGAAGTTTTTTAACATGGCCCAGGTGTGTTGTCGCCGCTGGGCCGCTGGCAGCGATGCCTCGCGCAGGGTTGCAGTGCGCGCACATCTGCCTGCGGCCACCCGCTCGCAAGACTGTCCCACGCTCAGTTATGCCCAGTTATTCGCCCAGGCCAACCAGCTCAGCCATGTGCTCACACGCTTAGGTGTGAAGCGAGGTGATTGCGTGGCGATTGTGATGCCGCAGCGCTTTGAAACAGCAGTGGCGTATATGGCCGTGCTGCAAATGGGGGCCATCGCTATGCCGTTGTCGATGCTGTTTGGGCCGGAGGCGCTGGCCTACCGCTTGCAAGACTCGGCGGCTGTGGTAGCTATTTGCGACGAAAGTAGCATCATCAATATGTGCGCGGTACGCAAAGACTGCGCAGCCTTGCGAACGGTGGTGGGTGTGGGCGATGCGGTAGACCGCAGCGAAGTGGACTACGCCTTTGAGTGCGCTTTAATGCCACAGGCATTTGAACCCATCGTCACCAAAGCAGACGAGGGCGCGGTGCTGATCTACACCAGCGGAACTACAGGCCCGCCCAAAGGTGCGCTCATACCCCACCGCGCGTTAATTGGTAATTTGACTGGCTTTGTGGCCAGCCAAAATTGGTTTGGTTTTGATGCGGGCAGTAATGCGTCTTCCAATGCGGTGTTTTGGAGCCCAGCAGACTGGGCGTGGACGGGCGGGCTGATGGATGCCTTGCTGCCCACGCTGTACTTTGGCCGTGAAATCGTTGCCTTCAATGGTCGCTTTTCACCTGATGCGGCATTTGGTATTTTGCAAACCCACCAAGTCACGCACACTTTCTTATTTCCAACCGCACTCAAAGCCATGATGAAGGCGTATCCCCACCCGCGCCAGCAGTTCAAGCTGCAATTAGATGCTTGCATGAGCGCTGGCGAGGCGGTGGGCGACGCTGTGTTTGCCTACTGCCAACAAGAGCTGGGCGTGACGGTGAACGAGATGTTTGGCCAAACTGAGATCAACTATATCGTGGGCAACTGCGCGCAGCTGTGGCCCGCCAAACCTAACAGCATGGGCCGTGCGTATCCGGGCCACCGTGTGGCTGTGATTGACGATGCAGGCAACGAATGCCCTGTTGGTGCCGTGGGCGATGTAGCGGTACACCGAACCGATATGCATGGACACCCAGACCCTGTGTTTTTTTTGGGCTACTGGAAAAACGAGGCCGCCACGGCCAAAAAATTCACCGGCCAATGGTGCCGCACCGGCGACTTGGCCACACAAGATGCGGACGGCTACCTGTGGTATCAAGGCCGCAGCGACGACGTTTTTAAGGCAGCAGGCTACCGTATCGGGCCGAGCGAGGTGGAAAATTGCTTGGTTAAGCATCCCAGTGTGGCTAACGCTGCGGTGGTGCCTAAGCCTGATGCGCAGCGCGGTGCCAGCGTCAAGGCGTACATCGTATTAACTCCTGATTTAATAGCAAAAAGATCAATGATCACGTCGGAAAAATCCCTAAATAGCTACGATAAAAAGCTTATCGACAGTATTCAATCTCATGTCAAAGGCCAACTCGCTCCCTACGAATATCCGAAAGAAATTGAGTTTATCGACGCTTTGCCAATGACCACCACAGGCAAGATTCAGCGCCGTGTGCTGCGCTTACAAGAGGAGGCTAGGGCAAGCACTGCTCAATAGGATTCTTTGCGCAGCCAACCATTTTTTGCCATGTCATTGCGCTGCAACAATTTGTAGCAATACTTGCTTTGAACGGCATACAAGTCGAACTGGGAAGCAAATGATGAGCATGGTATTGAGAAAAACAGAGTTGGGTCAATCAGAAATACGAACCAAAGCGCAGGCACTGGGCATGTCTGAGCGGCGTGCGCTGATTTTGATGGACGGGGCGCGCGACTTGGCTCAGGTGGAGGCGATCATTGGCGCCTCTATTGAAGGCATCGCCAAAAGGTTGTTGCATTTAGGGCTTGTGTCGGCGACCCAAGATACCAAGGGGCGCTCCAGAACTCCCAGCTCGGTGGAGTTTAGAGACTCTATGGTGGGCAAAACTCCCGCAACCAATTTTGAATCCTTCGATCGCTACTTGCCTACCCACAGCACCGTGTGGCAACAAGGCTCGTATGAAAAAGCGGCAAATTCAGGGCTGAGCGTCTCAACCCAATCGTCATTGAACTCAGCGTTTGCACCTATCGCAAAAACAGCAGCAGCCCAGCCTTCAGCATTGAGTCCGCGCGGCGTGTTATTGGGCAAAATGTATTTGGCAGATTTGATAGAACGCATGATGGGCAAAGATGACTTTTACCTGCGCGGCAAAATCCAACAGGTGCGTAGCGAGGAGCAATTACTCAATATTTGCGAAGAAGTGATGGAGCTGATCAAGGGCCTGACTACACCCGACATGCTGGAATCGATCGAGCGACGTTTTATGGAATGCATTCATAAAAAGTGAATTTTTGGCAATTATTTTTCGCAATGCAAAAATAATCGGTTGTTTACCTCGAATCATACGGATGATTGTCTAAAATCAAGATGTGATATTTAACACAGCAAACGACACCATTTTTGTCAAAACTCTCGAAGGCAAAGCACAGCTTAACCAGCGCAGCTTGGCTTTGTCGATGCTTCAGCGCCGGGTGTTGATACTGTCGGATGGAAGTCGATCTGTAGCGGTGTTGGCGGCTATGCTCAATACGTCTGTGGAGCCGATTCTTCAAACGCTGGTGGAGCTCAATTTGCTGGTAGCGCAATCTGGCATGGGCAAACTTAGCTCCGTAGTGCCTAGCAAAGCATCACCCGAGCCATCGCGGCAGGCTAAAGTTGAACCCAAGGCTATATTTACGGCACCCTCCCAGTCCGTAGTGCTGATACAACCAGAGTTTGGTGTGGAAGAGCCCGACCCTGCGAACGACATGGCTGCAGACGAGCTGGCGCAAGATTTTTCTGAAGAACTCACGCTCGACGGCAGCAGTGGGTTTGAGCGAGAAATATCTGGTTTTTCGCAGGCCGCTACCGGCACACACAGAACCAATGCAAACGACAGCGCACATGGCTCAGACCCCAGTTCTACTTTGCAGCGGGCCATTACTGCACGGGGCATCGCTCTGGGCAAAGCGTATCTGATCAATATCTCTAGCAAGATGCTGGATGCGCGGGATGCAGGCTTGTTGCGCAACATCACGCAAATCAAAACCGAAGGCGAGCTGTACCATTGGTTTGAGCAAATGATTGACACCATCAATTCGCGGCACGGCCCCGGCGCCATCAGCGAAATATTAGACCGATTTGACGAAGAAATTAGCCGGGCCTAGAGCGGCTTCGGTGTGACCTAATTGCAAAGTGACTGCCGTGTAACTTTCGCGCCGCAGCGATGGGCGGTTTATCGCTAAACTCTGCTCATGAAAACCATCCAAGCCACCAAAAAACCGCTGGGTCAGTCTGACCTTTTAGTTCACCCCATTTGCTTGGGCACCATGACTTTTGGGGAGCAGGTTAGCGAGGCAGACGCCCATGCGATCTTGGCGCGCAGCCTAGAGCGCGGTGTGGATTTTATGGACACCGCAGAGATGTACGCTGTGCCCACGAGTGCAGCGACATTTAATCTAACTGAAAAAATCATTGGTAATTACTTCAAAGCCAACCCAGGCGTACGCCAGAAATGGACCATTGCCACCAAAGTGGCAGGCCCTGCGCGCGGCATGGACTGGGTACGTGGCGGCAGCGCTAATGTAACGCCAGAGCAAATTACGCAGGCCTGCCACGACAGCCTCGCGCGCTTGCAAACCGATGTAATTGACCTCTACCAGATCCACTGGCCGCTGCGCCATGTGCCGGCTTTTGGCATACCCTATTTTGACCCTGAGCAAGACAAGGCGCGCAGCGAAAACACGCCCATTCACGCGCAATTAGTGGCGCTGGACAAGCTGGTCAAAGCAGGCAAAGTGCGCACGATTGGTCTGAGCAACGAAACGCCTTATGGCGTCATGGAGTTCACGCGCTTAGCCCAGCAGCATGGCTTGGTGCGCATTGTGAGCGTGCAAAATCCGTATTGTTTGGTTAACCGCACCATAGACAACGGCTTGGATGAGGTGATGTACCGCCAAAATGTGGGGCTGTTGGCCTACTCGCCGCTTGCGTTTGGACTGCTCACCGGCAAATACGACAGCACTGGCATCCACAGCGCAGACGCGCCCAAAGGCCGTATGAGCGGCTACGAAGCCATGAAAAAGCAGCGCTGGGGCCGTGCAGAGGCGCTAGAGGCAGCGCGCAAGTACAACGCGCTGGCACAAAACAACGGCATGACGCCTACCCAAATGGCGCTGGCATTTTGCTACACCAACTGGCGGGTTACTAGTACCATCATAGGCGTGACGTCGCTGGCGCAGCTGGACGAATGCCTAGACGCCTGGGGCACCACGCTGCCCAAAGAAGTGCTGGCGGAAATTGACAAAATTCGCTGGGAGCACCGCGATCCGGCGCTGTAAAAATAGCCGCATAAAATCGAGACCTTAGACGGAGAATGTATGGATTTTGTATACCCTATGGTGGCCACGCTGGCCGCCTACTTGATGGGCTCGCTGAGTTTTGCTGTAATCGTGAGCCGTGCGATGGGTTTGAGCGATCCGCGCACCTACGGCAGCCAGAACCCCGGAGCCACTAACGTGCTGCGTTCGGGCAGCAAACCCGCCGCTATTGTGACCTTGGTACTGGACATTCTCAAAGGCTTTGTGCCTGTGGTGCTGGTGAAGTTGTTGGGCGAGCAGTTTGGTTTGGCCGATGGCACTGTGGCGCTCGTGGCCTTGGCTGCATTTTTAGGCCACTTGTATCCAGTGTTTTTCAGGTTCAAGGGCGGCAAAGGCGTGGCCACTGCGGTGGGCGTGGTGCTGGGCGTGCACTGGATATTGGGCTTGGCCTGCATTGCCAGCTTCGGTATTATTTTGTTTTTCTTTCGCTACGTGTCGCTGGCCTCCATTGCGGCAGCGGCGTTTGCGCCGTTTTACTATTTGTTTGGCGATCGCGTAGTGTGGTACACGTCCAAGCCAGTGATGTTTGCAATTTTCATCATGGCTGTGCTGCTGGCCATTCGCCACCGTGAGAACATCAATCGCTTACTGGCGGGCACAGAGTCTAAGCTGGGGCAGGCGAAGAGCTGATGCTTTGATGCCGCGGAAAAGTAGGCTTAAAAGCGCTTTTCTAGCACCATCAAGTCGACCGACTTGCTCATATTGAAGCGGCCTAAAAAGCTGTTGCCCAGCAAGGCAAACGGCATGTCGGGGCCGACGATGGCATCGACGTCATACACCTCGACATCGCCAATTTTGACGTTACTGAGCTTGATCTTCCAGCCTTGCGCTACACCGTTGGCAGTGCCCATGCGCACTGCCAAGCCCTTTTGGTAGTCCAGCCCCATACGTTTGGCATCACTCGCGCCTAAAGCAATGGTGGTGGCACCTGTGTCCAGCATAAACTGAATCGGCTTGCCATTGACATAACCTTGGGTAAAGAAGTGGCCGCCGCTGCCCATTGGGATGACGATTTTGCTGCCATTAGCGCCGCCGGGGCGCGCCCCTTGACTTACCGGCGCTTCGCCCACGCGCACATTGCTGCGCTGGCCTTTGATGTCCAGCACCGCCACATCGCCCGTGACGCTGATCACTTTCACGCCTTGGTGTGACTCCCCAGCGCCCAAGGCTTTGGGCTCACCACCGTTGACCACCAGCAGCGCTTTGCTGCCCATCACGCCGCTCAGTGCCACCGACTGCGCACTGGCAGTCAAGGGCAGGGCGGCCAGGGATGCGGCTAGCAATATAGCTTTGAAAAAGCCAGTCGTTGGGGATGTGAGCAGGCAGCTAGAAAAGTGCATGGGGCGAATGGCGCTGGTAGATAAGTGACGCTGAATCAACAGCAAAGAAGCTAAAGCAGCAAACTATCAATCGCGAAAATTATTAAAAGTCAGCGGAACATCGTCCACCTCAGCCTTGAGCAGCGCCATCGCGGCCTGCAGGTCGTCGCGCTTCGCACCCGTCACCCGCACGCTATCGCCTTGGATGCTGGCTTGCACTTTCATCTTGCTGTCTTTGAGCGTGCGCACAATCTTTTTGGCCAACTCGGCCTCGATGCCCTCGCGGATTTTGGCAATTTGCTTGACCTTGTCGCCGCCGATCTTTTGGATCTTTTCCACATCCAAATAGCGCGCATCGACATTGCGCTTGGTCAGCTTGGCGCGCAGCAGGTCTTCGACCTGCTGCAGCTGAAAGTCGGCATCGCCAAACAGCGTGATCTCTTTGTCCTTGAGCTCCACAGCAGCCGAGCTGCCTTTGAAGTCAAAGCGGGTGCCGATCTCTTTGGCGGCATTTTCGACGGCATTTTTCACGTCGACCATATTGGGTTCACAAACAGTATCAAAGCTTGGCATGGCTAATTCTCAAAAAACGGGCAAATAGGGGAAACACAATGCGACAATTGTGGCATGTTTGTAGAGAAAAACGTCGCCCTCGCAGGGCACAACAGCTTCGGTATTGTGGCCAAAGCCCTTCAATTGGTGCGCATAGCCTCGCCAGGCGGCCTGCAGGACGCCATCAAAGCCACCCAAGGTACGCCGCAAGCCTTTGCAGTCCAGCCGCCGTTTGTGCTGGGGGGAGGCTGCAATATCGTGCTGACAGGCGATGTCAAACCGCTCACTCTCAAAATCGAGATCATGGGCAAGCGCCTGGTGCGCGAGACCGATAAACACTGGATTGTGGAGGTGGGCGCGGGCGAAAACTGGCACCACACCGTGGCTTGGACGCTGCAGCAAGGCTGGCCAGGCCTAGAAAACCTGGCCCTCATTCCGGGTAGCGTGGGCGCCAGCCCGGTGCAAAACATTGGGGCCTATGGCGTGGAGCTGCAAGACCGCTTTGACAGCCTGGACGCTATCGACCTGCACACGGGCGAGCTGATGACGCTGCAAGCCGCCCAATGCGCCTTTGGCTACCGCGACTCGGTGTTCAAACACGCAGCAGGCTTGCTGGGCAAAGCCGTCATTACCCATGTGCGCTTTGCCCTGCCCAAGCGCTGGCAGCCTGTGCTTGGCTACGCCGACCTGCTGCGCCACTGGGCCCAGTATTTAACCGAGCAAGGCGTGGCCACCTTGGGCAGCGAGCACCGCAAGCTGTCAAGCCAAGCCCAAGCCGAGCACCTGATGACGCTGTCCAAGGCCGCCCAGCTTGAGCCCACAGCGCAGCAAATATGTGACTGGGTGTGCGCCATCCGCCGCGCCAAGCTGCCCGACCCCGCCGTCATTGGCAACGCCGGCAGCTTTTTTAAAAACCCCCAAGTCACCGCAGACCAGTGCCAAGACATCATCGCCCGCGAGCCTAATGTGGTGCACTATCCGTTGCCTGATGGCAGCGTGAAGCTGGCTGCAGGCTGGCTGATCGACACTTGCGGCTGGAAGGGCAAAACCGTGGGCAACGCAGGCGTGTACGCCAAACAAGCCTTGGTTTTGGTCAACACCGGCACCGGCACCGCCACACCCGCCACCGGCGGCGAAGTGATGACGCTGGCCAAAGCCATTCAAACCAGCGTGTACGAACGCTTTGGCATTTTGCTGGAGCATGAACCGGTGGTGATTTAATGTCCTTTTGCTATTATATTAATAGCATACTATTGAATATCCACGTCGGAAAACCACCTATTTTTCTTCCAAAAACTTAAAACTACATATGAAAAACATGCACAAGCTGCTGGTGCGGCTGTCG
This sequence comes from Polaromonas sp., assembly GCA_031431335.1. Classification (GTDB taxonomy): domain Bacteria; phylum Pseudomonadota; class Gammaproteobacteria; order Burkholderiales; family Burkholderiaceae_C; genus JAAFIP01. The sequence goes on from JANPDG010000127.1 coordinate 20,429, forward strand.
TCTCAAACGGGCTGGTTGCTGATCGCTTTGTATTTTTTATTGCTTCCTGTCGTGGTGGCCAGCTTTGTGGTGCATGGGGCGTGGATTTTTCTGTTGTACGCGAGCTGTTTTTTTGCGGTGTTGTACTTTCGCATGTGGGGCAAAAACATGCGCGAGCGGCATATCCGCGAAGCGCCTATGCCGAAGTTTTTAAAAGCCAAGCTGCTTAAAACCTATTCACACTTGACCGCCAAAGATGTTGACTTGGTAGAGCGCGGTCTGCGCCAGTTCTTTGTAGCCTGCGCCCGCAGCAACAAAAAGTTTGTCGCCATGCCGTCTAAAGCGGTGGACGCGCTGTGGCACGAGTTTATTTTGCACACCAAGGCGTATGAGGCGTGGTGCAGCATAGCGTTGGGCTACTTTTTGCACCACACGCCCGCAGCGGCGCTGGGCAAAAAAGCCAAAAACAACGACGGCCTGCGCCGCGCATGGTACTGGGCCTGCAAAGACGAAGCCATCGACCCCAAAGCCCCCAGCCGCTTGCCACTGCTGTTTGCACTAGACCTCAAGCTGGCCATCGAAGGCGGCTTCACCTACGCGCCCGACTGCAACGACATAAAGCGCAAAAGCGCCGATGGCGGCAGCGCAGGCGACACCTATTGCGGCAGCGACTTCTCGGGCGGCAGCTACAGCTCAGAGAGCAGCAGCTCGGGAGACTTTGGTGGAGCGGATGCCAGTAGCGGGTCGGATGGCGGTGGCGGTGACGGAGGAGGAGGCTGCGGTGGTGGGGGTGATTAGTTTTACTATTTTTTAGATAGCATACTATTGAATATCCACGTCGGAAAAGTACTATTTTTCCTGATTAGTTACTTGCCTCAGACTACCTAGAAATTCAAACCGAGCTTCGCGATACGAATTCTAGGAGTTTGTTTCCGATCCCGATCCGAGATCGGTAGCGATATCTGAGGCAAGTACATAATCAGGCTATTTTTTTCCAAAATGGGGGTTTTAAAAAATGGCTCGCTACGCAGGCTCTGGCGCGAAGGCTGGGGTGGTTGGGGTGCACTGGCTGCATATTGTGCAGATCTTTTTAGGAAGATTTTCGGGCATTTTTCCGACGTGGATATTCAATAGTTTGCTATTAATATTATAGTAATATGAGGTATTTAATAGATTTCATTCAACGACTCCATTTCTACACGTCAACTCCATGAAATTCAACCCACTTATCTCCGTCCTCGCATTCACAGCAGCGTTCTCAGCGGCCTAGGCGCAGAGCCCTGCCGAAGGTACGAGTTGGGAACGAGCCTAGGATGGTCAAGAAATACAAAAAGGAGTCAGCTGCCAACGCGGAAGCATTCAAACGCCGCTATGGCTTAGGTGCGAGTAAAGCGTAGCTGTTCCTTCGAGATAAGATATAACGGCAAATTACCGTGCTCCACAAAATTACCCTCAACTACACCGAATCCCTGCTGCGGCAGGCGGTTTACGCATTCTGGCTTCGCACGGTGGGCATAGGTTTCTTTGTCGCTTTGTCGCTTCTTGCGTGCTCGTTGGCATGGATGCTGTGGCGTGGTGATCGTTCGTGGCTTGTGGGTGCTTTGGGGGCGTTTTTGTTGTTGGGGCTTGGGATGGCTGTATTGGTCTACTTTGTCCATCTTCGCAACACGCTGGCTAAGTTTCGGGCGATGGGCGCGCCTACTGCTGTGCTGGAGCTGGGTGAGGCGTCGTTTGCTGTGTCCTCGGGTTTGGGCAGCAGCACACTGGCATGGTCAGCCGTTACAGAGGTTTGGTGCTATCCGTCGTTCTGGCTGCTGCTGTTCTCCAAAGCCCAGTTCGTCACGCTTCCCCTCGCATCGGCTCCGCCAGAAATGCAGGCCTACATTCTTAGCCGTGTGTCTGGCGCAGGTGGCAGGGTGGTTGATTGATGTGCATATTGCCGCGGTTCATTTTGGAAAACTGCCTAAAAATTCAGGTCAAACTAATCTGACAAGATGAAAAGGGCTGTCTACTTGCCCACTGCTGCCTTCACCTGGGCACCCAGCTCGATGACTGACATGGCGTAGTAGCTGCTCCAGTTGTAGCGGGTGATGGCGTAGAAGTTGTCGGTACCGGCTACGTATTGGGGGGCGCCGTCTGCGCCGTTGAGCAGCTCGATCAGGGCGAGGGGGCCGGGGTGGGACTGGGCTTCTGGGGGCAGCACGGCGCCTAAGGCGGTGAAGCGCTCTACGGTGAACGAGGGCAGTATGTCGGGGGCCATGAGGGTGTCTTTGTCTAGGCGGGCAGTATCGAGCCGCACACTGAAGTGGGTGGGCAGGCCGCTTTTCCAGTTGAAAGCTTTGAAATAGTTGGCCACCGACCCGATGGCGTCTTGGGGGCTGTTGAACAAATCGATCTTGCCGTCGCCGTCAAAATCTATAGCGTACTTGGTCCAGCTGCTGGGCATGAACTGGCCTAGGCCCATTGCGCCTGCGTAGCTGCCGCGCAGGCTTAAGGGGTCAATGTTGGTGCGGCTGGCCAAGGACAGCGCTTGCTCTAGCTCGTCTAAAAAGAACTGCGAGCGGTCGCGTTTGGCGGTTTTGGGGAAGTCAAAGGCCAGCGTAGCCAGCGCGTCGATCACGCGAAAGGTGCCCATGTCGCGGCCATAGATGGTTTCTACGCCAATGATGCCGACGATGATTTCGGCGGGTACGCCAAACTCTTGCTCGGCTCTGGCCAGCGCGGCCTCGTTGGCGCGCCAAAAACGCGCGCCTGCTGCAATGCGCACGGGGTCGATAAAGCGGCTGCGGTAGACGCGCCAGTTTTTGACAAAAGTGGTGCTGGCTGGGCGCATGAGGCGCTGCACGCTGGGGATAAAGTGGGCTTGGCCGATGGCTTGGCGCACCCACTCGCGGTCTAGGTTGCGCCGCTCGGCCAGGTCGTCGGCAAAGCGCATGGCGTCTTCGCGGCTGGCGTAGGCGTCGCCTTTGGCTTGGACGGTGCTTACTTTAGATGAGGTTTTTTGGGCATTTACCGACGTGGATATTAAACAGTTAGCTATTAAAAACAGAGCTGCTAGGAGCCAATGTGTGGCAGGGCTAGGGCGCGCTGAGCGCTCAACGGGAGCGCGGCTGGGATGGGAGAGATGGGAATAGGTCACTTGGGAAGGGCAGAGGTCGCTGATGTGGCCAGGGTTGCAGCCATGGGGCTTGCAGTGGCGGTTGTTAAATGGGGCAGGGCGGGTAATTGTGCAAACTGTGCTCGCAGTGTAGCCAATGTTGCGCTGCGTTCTGGCGCTGCAGCGTAGCGCAGTGCTTCAAGTTGTAGCAGCCAGTGGTGCAGGGGCTGCGCGGCGTTGCCCCACAGCGAGCTGGCGCGGCGCGCCAGCTCGCGCGGGGGTGTGGCGTCGTCGCTGGGCAGGCCTGCGGCGCTTAGGCGTTTGCGGGCGGCGTGCAGCAGGCGCAGCCAAGGGTCGTGTTGGCTGCGGCTGTACAGCGTCCAGGCCGCGCCCACCAGGCTCACGGCCACGATGATGCCAATGAGCACATAGCTCAGGTCTTCCCAGCTGGGTGAGGCAAAGCCGATGCTTTTGAGCAAATCAAGCTGCTTGCTCTGGGTGTAGTTGAGCACCCATTGGTTCCAGCTGTTGTTTACCGCCTCCCAGGCTGCGCGCAGCTGAGCGGCCATCGACGGGCTCATGACTGTGCCAAAAGCCGACGCCACAATGCCTTGCGGCGCAGCCAGCCTTGAAAACTCGCCAATGCGGCTGGGCGATACAGCGCTGGTGGGGTCAACCCTCACCCAGCCCACTCCAGGTTGCCACACCTCGGCCCAGGCATGTGCGTCGCTTTGGCGCACGGTCCAAAAGCCATCTACGGGGTTGATTTGGCCGCCTTGGTAGCCGGTGACAATGCGGGCGGGCACATCGAGCGCGCGCATGAGGATGACAAAGCTGGACGCAATGTGTTCGCAAAAGCCTTCTTTTTTATCGAACCAAAACTCGTCTGCCGTTTCGCGGCCATACAGGCCGGGCTCTAGGGTGTAGCGGTAGCCGCCGGTGCGCAGGCGGCGCATCACCTCGGGCACCAGCACGCTGGCATCGGCCTGGGCAAATCGCGCGTCACGCCGTATCTCAGTGGCCAGTTGCAGGGTGCGCGGGTTAAAGCTGGCGGGCAGGTCGATAAAGTCTTGCAGGCCCACCATCGTGCGCGTGGGGCCGTGGGCAAACTCTACGCTGCTGGTGGCGCTGTAGCGCAGCAGGTCGGTCACGGGCTTGTTGCTCAACCACAGCAAATCGGGCGTCATTGCCACCTCGTGGCCGGGTACGTTGGGCGGCTGCAGCGCGGCGTCGAGCACCAGCAGCCAAGGGCGGTTGTTGGGCTCTAGTGTCACTTGGTAATTGAGGGGCTTGCCGGTTAACTGCAAGCGCGATGGCACGGCAAAACGTCTAGAAATCTGCCCTGTGTTGGCCCGCCACTCTTTGCCGTCAAACACGCTGAGCACTGGCCCGCGAAAATACATCTCTGACTGCGCAGGCCAGCTGCTGGGCGGGCCGTCAAACTTGATGCGCATGGCAATCGACTCGTCCAGCGCCAGCTTGGCAATCGAGCCAACTTGCATGCTGCCCGACAGGCCGCTGCGCCCAGTCATGCCGTCGCTTGGAATACCCCACAGCGGTGCAAGCCTAGGAAACAGCATGAACAGCACCACCATGATGGGCGCGCCCAGCAGCACCATCGAGCCTGCAATCTTGGCTGGTGCGGTGAGCGGCGGCTTGCCCACCTGCATGTGCGCGTTGACCAGCGCAGTGAGCAGGCCCATCAGCGCTATCAGCATGGCAGCCGCAGTCAGCAGCGACTGCGAGAAGAAAAAATTGGTCAGCATCGTGAAGAAGCCGAGAAAAAATATCACAAATGCATCGCGCCGTGCGCGCAGCTCCAGCGTCTTAAGGCACAGCAGCACCACAATGAGCGTAACACCTGCGTCACGGCCCAGCAGGGTTTTGTGGGATGCCAGCGTGGCGGCTACGGTAATGATCAACAGCAGCATGCGCCACCACGCCGAGGGCAGCGGCGCGCCAATCCAGGCCAGCTTGCCGCGCCAAGCCAGCACGCCTGCAGCCAGCGCGCTGCACCACAGCGGCAGCTGCTGCACCTGCGGCAGGATGACCCAGGCAATCACGAGCAGCAAAAACAGCGTGTCCCGGGTGTCACGGGGCAGGTGGGTGAGCTTGCGCGCGGCTAGCATAGTGCCAAGGCTTCCAAGCACTGGCGCTTGTGCGCCTCGCCGCTGGCGGGCTTGATCTCGCGGCTGGGCAGGCGCAGGCCGTAGTCGCAGCCTACGCTGTCAGCTGCCAGCACCCAGGCTGTGAGGCGGCTTAGCTTGTGCTCTGTGTCCAGATGGCCACAGGTGGCAAAGTCCAGCCACAGCTCATAGCGCTGGGCTTGCTGGGTGTCGCGGCTGATCAGATCATCAGAGCCGCGCGCCACGGCTTTGGCCACTTGCTTCCATACAATGAGTTTCATCGGGTCGCCGCGCCGGTAGCCGCGCACGCCATCAAACTCGCCCGTGCTTTGCGACTGCGCGGCCACACCGCCGCCTGCGCGCGGCTCGCCTGGCGGCAGTGGGGGTGCAAAAGCCTCGGGCGCAGGGTAGACCAGCACCTGCGACTTGGGCCGCCACACCGTCCACACTCTGAAGGTACCCAGCGGAAACCGCGTCTCGGCAGTCAGGTCGGGCAAGCGGTGCAGGCCGCGCGTGGCAGGCTGAAAGCCAATATGCACCGTCGCGCTGCCTTGACCTTGCACGTCGGTCCACGACCAATGGTTAGCGTCTAGCAGGCTCAGGCCAATACTGTGGCGGGTTGACTTGCGGGTATGGGCTAGCTGCACATCAAACTGCGCCGTGCTGCCTGCAAACTGCGCGCTGGGGGGGGCCAAGTGCATCGTCAGGCCGCGCAGGTTGCCGTGGCACACATGCATGCCCACCACCGCAGCGCCTGCGAGCATAAAGGTCAGCAGGTAGCCTAAGTTAAGCTGGTAGTTGATCGACGCCACCAGCAGCACCAGCAGCGTGAGCGCCAACATGCAGCCGGCGCGGGTGGGCAAGATGTATACGTTGCGCTGCCCCAGCGTCAGGCTGTCGGTGAGCGGCAGACGGCTTTGCCACCATTGGCGAAAGCGCCTGCGCACCCAAGCCAATGGGTTGTATGACACAAGGGGCTGTGTAGCCATGCTGGACATTTAAGTTTTATGGCAGTGGCACCGACAGCACCATCGCGCGCACCTGCTCGACAGCGCCGCGCCCGGCGTCGGCCACGGGCACCATGCGGTGGGCAATGGTCTGCGGCAAGATGGCCTGTACGTCGTCGGGGGCCACATAGTCACGTCCGGCCAAGAGCGCCTGCGCCTTGGCTGCGCGCACCAGGGCGATGCCAGCGCGCGGGCTCAGGCCCTGCAAAAACCAGCGTCCTGAGCGGGTGGCGGCAATCAGGTCTTGCACATAATTTAGCAGTGGGTCAGCGGCGTGCACGGCCTGCACCGCTGCTTGCGCCGCCTTGAGCGCTTGGGGTGTGAACACAGCGGGCAGGGCCGCCACCATGTCGCGCCGGTCGTTGCCTGCCAGCAGGCTGCGCTCGGCGGCGCGGTCGGGGTAGCCCAGCGATATGCGCATTAAAAAGCGGTCGAGCTGGCTCTCGGGCAGGGCGTAGGTGCCCAGCTGGTCGTGCGGGTTTTGGGTAGCGATGACAAAAAATGGATCGGGCAAGGGGCGTGTAGCTCCCTCAACGGTGACTTGTTTTTCTTCCATTGCTTCAAGCAGGGCCGACTGGGTTTTGGGGCTGGCACGGTTAATCTCGTCGGCCAGCAGCACTTGGGCAAACAGCGGGCCGGGGTGAAACTTGAACCCACCTTGGCCGTCACTTCCTCCGCGCTCGTAGATCGACACGCCAGACAAGTCGCTGGGCATCAGGTCGGCGGTGAACTGCACGCGGGAGAACTGCAGGCCAAAACTGCGCGACAGCGCGTGGGCCAGCGTGGTTTTGCCCACACCAGGCACGTCCTCGATCAATAAATGTCCGCCAGCGAGCAAACAGGCCACGCAGTCTTGCACTTGGCTGGGTTTGCCTACAATCACCGTGTTAAGCTGCTTTAAGAGCGTTTGGAGTAACTGGTTTGTGTGTTGAGTATCCATACGCTAACGATACCCTAAAACCCGCATTTGACGATGACAACAGGTTATTTCACCCACAGAGATTTTCACCTTCACGAGATGGGTGCTGGCCACCCTGAGTGCCCCGAGCGGCTGGATGCTATCAACGACCGGCTGATCAGCTCTGGCCTGGGCGATGTGCTCTCGCACTGCGATGTGCCGCTGGCCTCGCTGACCGATGTGGAGCTGGCCCACGGGCGGATGTATATCGCCTCCTTGCAAGGCTTGGGCCAGCGCCTGGCGCAAGAGGTGCAGGCTGGCGGGCCAGACCATTTGCAAATCGACCCCGACACCTCTATCAACAGGCACACCTGGCAAGCCGCCTTGCGCGCAGCTGGCGCTGCTCTGGCTGCTACTAATGCAGTCATTGCGGGTGAGCTGACCAATGCATTTTGCGCTGTGCGCCCGCCCGGACACCACGCCTGCCGCGACAAAGCGATGGGGTTTTGCTTTTTTAACAATGTGGCGATTGCCGCCAAACATGCGCTGAACCACCATGGCTTGCAGCGCGTGGCGATCGTCGATTTTGATGTGCACCACGGCAACGGTACTGAAGATATATTGTCTGGCGATGAGCGCGCGTTGATGGTGGGTATATTTCAGCACCCGCTGTACCCCTACAGCGGCACCGCCAGCCCAGCGCACAACATGCACAACCTGCCAGTGCCTGCGTATACCAAGGGCGAGGCCGTGCGCGAGATGTTTGTGGCCGATTTACTGCCCCGCTTAGAAGCGTTCAAGCCGGAGATGATTTTTATCAGCGCAGGCTTTGACGCCCACCGCGAAGACGAACTAGGTCAGCTCGGCTTGCTAGAAAGCGACTACGAGTGGATGACCCAGCAGATCAACGCAGTGGCCAAACGGCATGCCAAGGGCCGGATTGTCAGTTGCCTAGAGGGCGGCTACGCGCTGGGCGCGCTGGCGCGCAGCGTGGAAGTGCATTTGCGGGTGCTTGCAGACGTTTAATCGGATTGGCTTATCGGCCTAGCTGATGGCTTAGCGGCCTAGCTGATGGCTTAGCCCGCCAAGCTCACATACACGTTTTGCACATCGTCGTTGCTGTCAATCGCCGCAAGAAAGGCTTCCACTTCTTCTAAATGCTCAGCGCTCAGGTTGGCAGGGTTGACCGGGTTTTTAGGCTTGTAGCCCAGCTTGGCAGTCAAGACCGTAAAGCCATGTGCGGGCAGGGCGCGGCTCACCAAGTCTAGCTCGGTGGGGTCGGTGTAGAACAATGTCGTGCCAGGTTTCACTAGGTGGTCTTCGTCGGTGCTCTCTACCGCTTCCAAGTCTTGCGCACCTGCTTCGATGGCGGCTGTGTCCGCATCAGCGCCAGGCACTGTGGGTTCGGCTTCGATCATGCCCAGATGGTCAAAGTCCCAAGACACCGAGCCAGAGGCACCTAACTGCCCTTTGCGAAACAGCACCCGCATCTCAGGCGCCGTGCGCTTGACATTGTCAGTCAGGCACTCGACCATGACGGCCACTTGGTGCGGGGCAAAGCCTTCGTAGATCACATGCTCAAAGCTGACCGCCTCACCCGTCAAGCCTGCACCTTTTTTGATGGCTCGGTCTAGTGTGTCTTTGGGCATGGAGACTTTGCGGGCCTGTTCTACCACCAGGCGCAGGCGCGAGTTGCTGGCTGGGTCGGCCCCGTTGCGTGCGGCCACCATGATGTCTTTGGCCAAACGACCAAACAGCTTGCCTCTGGCATTGGCTGCCAATTCTTTGCCTTTTGCTTTCCACTGTGCGCCCATGTGATGTATTCCTTGAAGTTCTAGCGCGATGGCGCTTGGCGGTGTCAAAAATTCTGAGATACACGATTTTATACGTCTGCCCCGCTAGGCTGGGCCACAATAGCGCTATGAATCAAATCACCGCTTTACTCAAGGATATTGCCCGCCCCGACGCTTGGATCGAGATTTCTGCATTGTTGGCCTGCTTGGTGCTGGCCTACGGACTGATCCATTGGCAGCGGCCAGCGCGTTTGCTGGGCAGCAGCGCGCTGGACAAAGAGTCGGTCTGGTTTGGCAGGCGCACGCTCGATGGCGTGCTGTTTCCGCTACTTGCGTTGGTGCTGGTGTATGCCATCAAGCTCATGTGGTTTAACGACCCCGGCTACGCCTTGCTGCGCTTGGCCGCACCTATTTTATTGGCTTTGAGCGCCATTCGGTTGATTGCGCGGGTACTGTCTGCTGCTTATCCCATGTCGTCTTTGGCCAAGTTGGTGGAGCGATTTTTCTCATGGTTGGTGTGGCTGGGCGTGGTGCTCTGGCTGATAGGCGCGCTGCCGGCGCTGACCGAAGAGCTTGAATCGATGAAGTTCAGCTTGGGCAAATCGAAGATCAATTTGCTGACCATCTTCGAAGGGCTATTGTCTGCTGGGCTGGTGCTGGTGGTGAGCCTGTGGATTTCGGCCACCATTGAGGCCAAAGTGCTGCGCGAAGCGGTGACTGACCTGTCGCTGCGCAAAATTACCGCCAATGCGATTCGCGCTTTGCTGTTACTGGTGGGCATGATGTTTGCGCTGTCAGCTCTGGGCGTTGACCTGACGGCGCTGTCGGTGCTGGGCGGCGCGTTTGGCGTGGGCTTGGGGCTGGGCCTGCAAAAGCTGGCAGCTAACTACGTGAGCGGATTCGTTATCTTGCTAGAGCGTAGCCTGCGTATTGGGGACACGGTGAAGGTAGACACCTTTGAAGGCAAAATCTCTGACATCAAAACCCGCTATACGGTGATTCGCGCAGCCAATGGGCGCGAGGCGATTGTGCCCAACGACAAGCTGATTACTGAGCGCGTAGAAAACCTCACAGGCCTTGACCCCGTGATCACCATCACCAGCAACATCACAGTGGCTTATGACAGTAATGTCGCGCAGGTGCAGCAGCTTTTGTGTGAGGCAAGTTTGCAGTTTCCGCGTGTGCTCAAGCATCCTGCGCCCGAGGCGCATTTGGCTAATTTTGCGGCAACCGGACTGGAGTTCAGCCTGTGCTTTTGCATCAACGACCCAGACAACGGTGAGCTCAATATCAAAGGCCAGGTGAACGCTGCGGTGCTGCAAGCGCTGCGCAGCGCAGGTGTGCAGATTGCGTACCCGCAACAGGTAATATTAAAGCATTGAACTACTTTTTATACTATAAAAATAATAGCGAACTATTGAATATCCACGTCGGAAAAATGCCCAAAAATTTGGGTAAAACGTACAGCGCAATATGCCCGACGATTCAAGCGCTAAGCTGCTAAGGCACCAAGCTGGGTAGCCACAAACTGATCTGCGGAAACGCCACCAGCAAGACCAGTACAAAAATCATCACCATAACAAATGGCCAGCAGCCCTTGAAGATGGCGCTCAAACCCACACCGGGCAATAAAGAGTTAAGTACAAACAGGTTCATGCCCACAGGCGGCGAGATCAGCCCGATCTGGACAATCATCACGATCAGCACGCCAAACCACACCGGGTCAAACCCCAGCGCCGTGACGATAGGAAAAAACAGCGGAATAGTGAGCAGCACCATGGTGAGCTCCTCCATCACCGTGCCTAAGACCACATAGATCAGCATCATCGCTGCAATGATCATGGTGGGAGAGAAACCTTGGTGGGTGATCCACTCTTTCAGGTCGCCCGGCATGCTGGTGAAGTTGACAAAATTAGCGAAGATGGTAGCTGCGATCAGCAGCGTGAACAGCATGGCGGTGGTGCGCGCAGACTCAACTAGCACTTGGTAAAAAATGGTCCACGTCAAACGCCTGCGCGCCAGTGCAAATAAAAATGCACCACTGGCGCCAATGCCTGCACCCTCAGTGGCAGTAAAAACGCCGCCATAAATGCCGCCCAGCACCACCAGCGCTAACAGCAACACGCCCCATATGCCGCGCAAGGCGCGCCAGCGCTGCGGCCAAGTGCTGCGTTCACCTGCGGGAGCATGCCATGTGGATTGCTCACCTTGCGCTGTAGACCCGCGCGCCGTCATGATGGCAATGCAGACCATCATCAAGAGCGCAGTCAAAATGCCCGGAATCACTCCTGCGGCAAACAGCTTGCCAATATTGGTTTCGGTGATGATGCCGTAGATCACCATGATGGTGGACGGCGGAATCATGATGCCCAGCGTGCCGCCAGCTGCCATAACTCCGGTGGACAGGCTGTCGCTGTAGCCCAGTTTTTTCATGCTTGGGTAGGCTACCTTGCTCATGGTGGCCGCTGTGGCTATAGACGAGCCGCAGATCGCGCCAAATCCTGCGCAGGCTGCTACGGTAGCGTGGGCCAAACCGCCGCGAAAGTGACCGATGAAAGCATAGGCTGCTGCAAACAGCTCGTGCGCCAGCCCCGCGCGTGCGACAAAATTGCCCATCAAGATAAACAAAGGAATGACGGATAGCGTGTAGGCAAAACCTGTTTCGTGCACCACCTGTGCGGTGCTGGCCAGCGCAGGCATCCAGCCGCGTGTGAGGCCCATGCCCACGATACCGACGATACCCATCGAAAAAGCCAAAGGCACGCGCAGCAACGCAAGTACAAAGATGGCGGCAAAGCCTAACAACGAATCCGTCACAGCACGGCGCCTTCGCCGTCTGCCAGGTCTGCTGGTGGCCTGGCTGCCAGTGCCATATGCAATACGCCTGTGATACCGCACAGCAGGCTCATGGCATAAATAAATGGGGCTTTGGCAATTTTTAGTTGGGCGGTGGTGTCACCGTTGGCGGCAAAGTCTGTCGCTGTTTGCCACATCAAGTAAGCCAAGCCGAGCATCAGCGCCGCGCAAAGCAGGTGCACGGCTGCGCGCTGCAGTTTGCCCAGCCATGCTGGCCACACACTGTCTAGTGAGTCGAACACCACATGCTCACCTCGGCTAGAGACCAGGGGCAAGCCTGCAAAAATCACTACCACCATGAGCAGCTCAGTGAGCTCTAGCGAGCCAGGTATGGACTGGGAGAAAAGTTTGCGGCCACCCACGTCAAAAAACGTGAGCACCATGATGCCAAACAGCGCTGCAGCGCACAGAGCGCCACAAAAATGCGCGAGAACTTTGCGCAAGAAGATTACTTCTCGGCCTTGGCAATTTCGGCGCGAAACTCAGCCAGCACCTTACTTGCGTCTTTGAGTCCTTTGGCTTCGGCATCTGTGACCCATTTGGTTTCGAGTGCAGAGGTTTTGGCTTTGACTTCGGCCACAAATTTTGCATCCGCTTTGGTTACCTGCACGCCGTTGGCCTGCATCAGGCCAAACGCGCGGCGGTCAACCTTGTCCCAGCCTCGGCCAAAGATGCGTGCTGCCACTTCGCCGCTGGCAGCATCAACCACTTTCTTTTCTTCTGCAGACAGCTTCTCGTATTTGCCTTGGTTCATCACAAAGGCAAAGCTGGTGTTGTACAAGCCGCCCGGAAATGTAGTGGCGTGTTTGATGATTTTGTCGATGCGAAACGACTCGGTTGACTCTGCCGGAAAGAGGGTGCCATCCATCACGCCGCCAGATAGGAGCTCGTAAGAGTCGGGTGCGGGCTTGAGTGTGACGTTCATGGCCAGTGTTTTGCTGATCTCATTGACCATACCTCCGCCGACGCGAAATTTCAAACCACTCAGGTCATCAACTTTGGCAATTGCGCGCTTGGTGTTGAACACAATACCGGGGCCGTGGGTGAAAAACGCCAGCACCTTCATGCCGCTGTGCTCAGCAGCAAACTGCGGGTTCTTCATGGCAACTTTGTTGTAAGCCACCGAAATTGGCTCTGCGTTATTGCCCAAAAACGGCAGCTCGGCCATTTGGGTGTGCACAAACCGACCGGGCGTATAGCCTTGTACCGAATAAGAAATATCGGCTAAACCGTTTTTCACGGCGTCAAATGTACCCGGAGGGGCTGATACAGCGCGGGGCAAGATGTTGCACCTGATTTTGCCGGTAGAGTTTTTTTCTACCAAATCGCACCATTCTTTTTGTGCCATGCTCAGTGTGTGGGTGGGCGGCAGCCAGCTAGACGCGGTCAACACAGTCTGTGCGACTGCGGTGGTCCAGCCTGTTAAAACCAATATGGACAATGCGATACGAGTAGCTTTCATGGCGATTCCTTGGGCAAATAAGGCTTTACAAAATAGCAATAGAGTTTAACTTTAACGGCTGCCTCCAAGGTGACAGCCTAAGGTTTACCCGAATTAACCGACCAAATGGTCTGTTAATTGACGCCCCGTTGACGGTGCGCTGCAGCAAATGGACTTGTTAGTCTAAATTAACTTGAATCCGCATTTATAATAAACAAAAAGAACGATCGTGCTTTTTTTAATTGTGCTGTAAAAGCACTACTAAAAAAATGCGATTGCTTGTTTGTACCGTCCTATAAATCGGGCGACATACAATGGCCTCAGTTGACGTTAACGTCAACTGGTTTAACTTATTTGGAGCCCGTGGTATGAAGGTATTGGTTGCTGTCAAGCGTGTGGTGGACTACAACGTAAAAGTTCGCGTCAAATCGGACAATACAGGCGTAGACATCGCCAACGTCAAAATGAGTATGAACCCGTTTGACGAAATTGCGGTGGAGGAGGCCACGCGCATGAAAGAAAAGGGCGTGGTCACCGAAATTATTGCCGTCTCGTGTGGTCCCACGCAATGCCAAGAAACCTTGCGCACCGCTATGGCGATTGGCGCAGACCGTGCTATTTTGGTCGAAACTTCTGAAGAGCTGCAGCCTTTGGCAGTGGCCAAGCTGCTCAAAGCGCTGGTCGACAAAGAGCAGCCTGGCTTGGTGATTTTGGGCAAACAAGCGATTGACGACGATTGCAACCAAACCGGCCAAATGCTGGCTGCGCTGGGTGATATGCCGCAAGCTACATTTGCCTCCAAGGTCGAAATTGTCGATGGCAAAGTACATGTGACCCGCGAGGTCGATGGTGGCCTGGAGACCTTGTCTATCAGCATGCCTGCTGTGATCACCACCGATCTGCGTCTGAACGAGCCGCGTTATGTCACGCTGCCCAACATCATGAAGGCCAAGAAAAAGCAGCTCGATGTGTTCAAACCCGAAGACCTCGGCGTAGATGTGGTCCCACGCATCAAAACACTCAAAGTAGTAGAGCCTGCCAAGCGCAGCGCCGGTATCAAGGTGCCCGATGTTGCCACGCTGGTGGATAAATTAAAAAACGTCGCTAAGGTAATCTAATAACTTTGCGGGACAGAGCAAAGCACCTGCACAGTAGCGCTTTGCTCTGTCCTCAACTGACTAATAGGAGCTCAATATGACATCTCTAGTAATCGCAGAACACGACAACGCCAGCATCAAAGGCGCGACTTTTAACACCGTTACCGCCGCTACAGCCTGCGGCGGAGATGTGCATGTACTGGTCGCTGGCAGCAATGCGGGTGCGGCAGCAGCAGCGCAAATTGCGGGTGTTGCCAAAGTCATCCACGCGGATGGCGCGCATTTTGCCCACGGCTTGGCCGAAAACATGGCCGCGCAGATACTGGCGATTGCCTCCAGCTACAGCCACATCATTTTTCCTGCAACCGCATCGGGCAAAAACATTGCTCCCCGCGTAGCAGCCAAGCTCGATGTAGGCCAGATCAGCGACATCACCAAGGTCGATGCGCCCGACACCTTTGAGCGCCCCATCTACGCAGGTAACGCTATTGCCACCGTGCAAAGCATTGACGCGACCAAAGTGATTACTGTGCGCACGACAGGCTTTGACCCTGCAGTGTCGACCGGTGGCGCAGCCGCTATAGAGGTCATTGCAGCAGCTGCAGACAGCGGCAAGAGCAGCTTTGTTGGTAGCGAGATTGCCAAGCTAGACCGCCCCGAGCTCACAGCTGCCAAGATCATTGTCAGCGGTGGCCGCGCCTTAGGTAGCGCCGAAAAATTCAACGAAGTGATGACCCCACTGGCCGACAAGCTCGGCGCAGCCATGGGCGCATCGCGCGCTGCAGTCGACGCTGGCTACGCGCCCAACGACTGGCAAGTAGGCCAAACCGGCAAAATTGTGGCCCCTCAGTTGTATGTGGCCTGCGGTATTAGCGGCGCTATTCAGCACTTAGCTGGCATGAAAGACAGCAAAGTCATCGTAGCCATTAACAAAGATCCAGAAGCACCGATTTTCAGCGTGGCTGATTTCGGATTGGAAGCGGATTTGTTCACGGCTGTGCCTGAATTGATTGCGGCGCTGTAAGAATTTTGAATACGGGTGCAGGACGCAGAGGACGCAAAGGTTACGCAGAAGACGCGAAAAAAATACCAAATAAATACAAAATGATTTTTTAAATCCTCTGTGTTTCAATAAAATCCGGCTGTTTTTTTCTTTGTCTTCCTTTGCGTCCTCTGCGTAACTTTAGCGTCCTCTGCGTCCGGTATTCTTCCCCCGAATTGATTGATAAGAGACATAGACATGACCTACAAAGCCCCCCTTAAAGACATGCTGTTTGCGATCAAACACATCGCTAACATTGACGCAGTAGCGCAAATCCCCGGCTTCGAAGATGCGGGCTATGACACTGCTGAGGCAGTGCTGGAAGAATGCGCTAAGTTCAACGAAGGGGTGCTGTCACCACTGAACTGGGAGGGCGATAAAAACCCCAGCAGCTTTAAAGATGGCGTGGTCACTACTACGCCGGGTTTTAAAGAAGCTTTCAAGCAGTACACCGATGGCGGCTGGCAGGGCTTGCAGCATCCTACCGATTTTGGCGGGCAGGGCTTGCCTAAGACGATTGGTGCGGCGTGTATTGAAATGTGCAACAGCGCCAACATGAGCTTTGCCCTGTGCCCGTTGCTCAGCGATGGCGCGATTGAGGCGCTGCTCACCGCTGGCAGTGATGAGCTCAAAGCCACCTATTTAGAAAAGCTGGTCAGCGGCCAATGGACTGGCACCATGAACCTGACCGAGCCGCAAGCAGGCAGCGATTTGGCGATGGTGCGCACCCGCGCAGAGTCGCAGGCCGATGGATCGTACAAAGTGTTCGGCACCAAGATTTACATCACCTATGGTGAGCACGATATGGCCGAAAACATTGTGCACCTTGTTCTGGCTCGGGTAGTAGGTGCGCCCGAGGGTGTGAAGGGTATTTCGCTGTTTGTAGTGCCTAAGTTGATGGTGGGAAAAGACGGCTCGCTGGGCGCGCGCAACGACGTACATTGCGTGAGCATTGAACACAAAATGGGCATCAAGGCCAGCCCTACTGCCGTGCTGCAGTATGGTGATAACGGCGGCGCTGTCGGTTACCTTGTGGGCCAAGAAAATCGCGGTTTAGAGTACATGTTTATCATGATGAATGCTGCGCGCTACGCTGTGGGCGTGCAGGGCATTGCGATTGCAGAGCGTGCCTACCAAAAGGCAGTGGGCTATGCCAAAGACCGCGTGCAAAGCCGCCCTGTAGACGGCTCGATTGCGGCCAGCGCACCGATCATTCACCATCCAGATGTCAAGCGCATGCTGATGACCATGCGCGCTTACACCGAAGGCTGCCGCGCTCTGGCTGCGGGCGCTGCGAGTGCATACGACGCGGCGCACCACCACCCAGACGCTCAAGTGCGCAAGCAAAACGCTGCGTTTTACGAATTCATGGTGCCACTGGTCAAAGGCTACAGCACTGAGATGAGCTTAGAGGTGACCAGCCTGGGCGTGCAAGTGCACGGCGGTATGGGGTTTATTGAAGAAACTGGTGCAGCGCAGTATTATCGTGATGCCAAGATTTTGACGATTTACGAAGGCACCACGGCCATTCAAGCCAACGACTTGGTCGGCCGCAAAACGGCGCGTGACGGCGGCCAAACGGCCAAAGCCATCGTGGCGCAAATGCAAGCTACCGAAAAAGCGTTGACTGCCAGCGCAAGCGCCGATGCCCTGGCGGTACTCAAGCGATTGAGCGTTGCACGCAAAGCGCTGATCGATGTGATCGAATTTGTGGCTGGCAACACCAAGGCTGCCCCTAACGCCGTATTTGCAGGCAGTGTGCCTTACCTCATGCTCGCAGGCAACGTGTTCGCAGGCTGGCAAATGGCCCGCTCGCTACTGGCTGCTGAAGTAGAACTGGCCGCAGGCAACGACACCCAATTCATGCAGTCCAAAATCATCACGGCACGTTTTTATGCAGACCATTTGCTGAGCAAAGCACCCGGCGTGCGCGACAGCATTGTGGAAGGTGCTGACTGTGTGACGGCTTTGGCGTTGGAAGCTTTTTAATACGGACAGCCGGACGCAGAGGACGCAAAAATTACGCAGAGGACGCAAAAAATAAAATACCAAAATAATTCAAAATGAGTTAACAAATTCTCTGTATTGAAATATTAATTTGGCTGTTTTTTCTTTGTCTTTTTTTGCGTACTCTGCGAAACCTTTGCGTCCTCTGCGTCCGGAAGTTCTCTCCCAATAGGTTTTCGATTCAAAACAAAAGGTAATCATGTCAAAACTCCCTCCCATCCTGCAAAATTTAGCCTTCCCCGTCATTGGCAGCCCGCTGTTTATTATCAGCAACCCTAAGACGGTGATTGCGCAGTGTATTGCGGGTGTGATTGGCTCTATGCCTGCGCTCAATGCGCGTCCGGCAGCGCAGTTGGATGACTGGTTGGCTGAGATCACCGAGGCTTTGGCGGCGCATGACAAGGCAAATCCTAACAACAAGGCCGCGCCGTTTGCCATCAACCAAATCGTGCACAAAAGCAACGACCGCCTGATGCAAGACATGCAGGTGTGTGAGAAATACAAGGTGCCTATCGTGATTACCAGCTTGGGCGCGCGCGAGGATGTGAACCAAGGCGTTAAGGCTTGGGGCGGTATTACGCTGCACGATGTCATTAGCAATGTGTTTGCACACAAAGCCATCGAGAAGGGCGCTACCGGTTTGATTACTGTGGCTGCGGGCGCAGGCGGTCACGCCAGTGTGAAAAGCCCATTTGCTATGGTGCAAGAAGTTCGCGAGTGGTTTGACGGCCCGCTGGTGCTGTCGGGCTCGATCGCCTCTGGCGGCGCTATTTTGGCAGCGCAGGCGATGGGGGCTGACTTGGCCTATATCGGCAGCGCGTTTATTGCCACCCATGAGGCGCGTGCTTCAGATGCATACAAGCAGATGATTACCCAGAGCAATTCGGATGACATTGTGTACAGCAACTTTTACACTGGCATCCATGGCAACTACCTCAAAGGCAGCATCCGCAACTCCGGCATGGACCCTGACAATTTGCCCGAGAGCGACCCGAGCAAGATGAACTTTGGCGGAGCAGACTCTAAAGACGCTAACGCAGCCAAAGCCTGGAAAGACATCTGGGGCTGCGGCCAAGGTATCGGCGCGATCAAAGAAGTCATGTCCACGGCAGACATGGTGGCCAAGTTCAAGCGCGAATACGCCGAAGCTAAAGCGCGCGTTTGCTAATTATCTAAGCATCAATCGCTTGGATTGCAGGTGTTAGTTACTATTAAAATAATAGCTAACTATCTAATATTCACGTCGGAAAACTGCTCAAAAAGTTGGTAAATATTCCACAAGTGAGATACGCATCTCACTTGTGCATCAGTTCACCATCACCAGCTTGCCTTTCACGCCGCGTGAGCCCATGTGGGCATACGCGGCTTTGAGTTCGCTCATGGGCATGGTGCGGTCGATCACAGGCTTGATCGTGCCAGCGCCGTACCACTGGGCCAGCTCCATCATCATGGCAGCGTTGGCTTTGGGCTCGCGCTTTGCAAAATCGCCCCAAAACACGCCCACGATGGACGCGCCTTTGAGCAGCGCCAAATTGAGCGGCAGCGCAGGAATTGGCCCGCTGGCAAAGCCCACCACCAAGTAGCGACCGCGCCACGCAATCGAGCGAAACGCCGGCTCGGCAAAATCGCCGCCCACGGGGTCATAAATCACATCAGGTGCCTTGCTGCCCAGCGCGGCGCAGGCGGTTTTAATCGACTCGCGCAGGTCGCCACTGCTGTAGTTGATCACCTCATCCGCGCCAATCGACTTACACAGCGCGCATTTCTCGTCGCTAGACGCAGCGGCAATGACCTTAGCGCCTGCAGCCTTGGCAATTTGAATGGCCGCCGTGCCCACGCCGCCTGCTGCGCCCAAGATGAGCACCGTCTCGCCTGCCTTGAGCTGCGCACGGTCAATTAGCGCATGGTACGACGTGGCGTAGATCATGATGAAAGCTGCTGCGTCCACATGGCCAAAGCCCGGCGGCAGCGGCATGCACAGCGCAGCAGGCGCAAGCGTGTGGGTGCCAAAGCCGCCCGTGCCGCTCAGGCATGCTACTGACTGGCCCACCTTGAGATGCGTTACTCCGTCGCCAATAGCCTGCACAATGCCTGCGTACTCAGAGCCGGGCACGAAAGGCAGGGGCGGCTTGATTTGGTATTTGTTTTGAACGATCAAAATGTCTGGAAAGTTCAAGCTGGCGGCTTTGATCTCGATCAACACTTCGCCCGCTGCAGGCGAAGGCGTAGGCAGCTCAGTCCAGGTGAGGGCGTCGATGCCCGTGGGGTTTTCGCACAGCCAGGCTTGCATAGCAGTCTCCAAAATAGATGGTTTGCAATGATGATAGTGCGAACCGCAGGTTGCGCTGCAAATATTTGTACAGGTTTTTGTCTCACGCGGGACGCGCAGCCCCAAGTGCAGCCTACAATTTGGCCAATGAAAATCTTAATCTCCAACGACGATGGCTACCAAGCCCCGGGCATTGTGGCGCTGTACGAGGCGCTCAAAGCAGACTTTGACGTCGAAGTCATCGCGCCTGAGCAAAACAACAGCGCCAAGTCCAATGCCCTGACGCTGCACTCGCCGCTGTATGTGCACCGCGCAGCCAACGGCTTTCGCTATGTCAATGGCACGCCCGCTGACTGTGTGCACATTGCGCTCTCGGGCTTGCTGGGCTACACGCCCGACCTGGTGGTCTCAGGCATCAACAACGGAGCCAACATGGGCGACGACACCATCTACAGCGGTACGGTGGGCGCAGCGATGGAAGGCTATTTGTTTGGTGTGCCAGCGATTGCGTTCTCGCAGGTCGACAAAGACTGGGTCATGCTGGACGACGGCGCTGCCAAGGCGCGCGAGCTGGTGCAGCACTACGCTCGCTCGCTCACGCCCGGCCAAGCGCCGTGGCTGCTCAATGTGAACATTCCCAACCGCGCATTCAAGGACATTTTGCCGCCCAAAGTGTGCCGCCTAGGCCGTCGCCATGCTGCCGAACCCACCATTACACAAACCAGCCCGCGCGGCCAGACAATGTACTGGATCGGCGCTGCAGGCCAGGTGAAAGACGAAGGCGCGGGCACTGACTTTGAGGCTACACGCCAAGGCCATGTCAGCATCACACCCCTGCAAGTGGACCTGACCGACCATGCGCGGTTGGTGTATTGGCAGCAAAGCTTGACGGCCATGGCCGCACACGGATGAGCGCAGCATGAGCCGCCCCAGCTTTCCGGCCAAGATGCCTGCCGGAGGCGCGGCTGCGACCACTAAAGCACCCATCAAATCTCCCGGCCATACGATGGTCAATAAAGAAATAGCTACTAAAAATATAGCTAACTATCCAATATCTACGTCGGAAAACCGCAATTTTTCTTCACTAAAACTAACCAGTAAACCCGCTCCTAGCCCGGTCAGTAAACCGTTCGCAGCACTTGCGAGCAGTCCCAGTGGCCTAGAGTTTCATGCCGTGCGAAAGCGCATGGTAGAGAAGCTGGCAGCACAAGGCATCAGCGATGCGGCCGTGTTGCAAGCCATCGGCACCATCGAGCGCCACCGCTTTGTCGACACCGCGCTCATAGCCCAGGCCTACGAAGACACCAGCTTGCCGATTGGCCTGGGCCAAACTATTTCTAAGCCCAATGTCGTGGCGCGCATGATTGAGCTGCTCTTGCAAGGTGCTGCGTTGTCCAGCAGCCAAACGGCGGTGCGCACTGGGCGCGTGCTAGAGATTGGCACGGGCTGCGGCTACCAAGCTGCAGTGCTGGCCCAGCTGTGCAGCGAGGTCTACAGCATCGAGCGCCTGCGCGGCTTGCACGACAAAGCGCGTGACAATCTGCGCCCCTTCAAAATTGCCCGCCTGCACCTGCTGCTGGGTGACGGCATGCTGGGCTACGAGAAGGGCGCGCCCTATGCGGGCATCATTGCCGCAGCCGGCGGCGAGGCGATTCCGCCTGCTTGGGTGCAGCAGCTGGCCATGGGCGGGCGTATTGTGGCGCCCATGGTGACTGCGGGAGGGGCGCAAGCCTTGGTGGTACTGGATAAAACGCAACAAGGCGTAACGCAAACTGTGCTCGAAGCAGTGCACTTTGTGCCCTTAAAATCGGGTGTAATGTAAGCAATATCCGCACAGCGGTGAAACGGGGTTTTGAATGATGGCGCAGCAACAATTTGTAGGACTTAAAACAGCATTTTTATGGACTGTGTTGGCCGCCAGCGTGCTAGCAGCAGGTTGCAGCAGCCGCGTGGGCCTGAACCGAGCGCCTGTCGAAGACCGCGGTACGCCGTCTGCCAGCGCAGCTGCAGGCTCGTCTAGCGCAGTGCCCGGTGCCACAACAACCGTCAGTCTTAAGCCCTTGCCCGGTATCGAAAACTTGGGCAAGCCCGGCTACTATGCCGTGCGCCCCGGCGACACCATGATCCGTATTGGCCTGGAAACCGGTCAAAACTGGCGCGACATCACCCGCTGGAACGGGCTGGACAACCCCAACGTCATCGAAGTAGGCCAAGTGCTGCGCGTGATTCCGCCAGGCACTGCCAGCGTGACCGAGTCAGGCGCACGCCCTGTGGTCGCGCCTGTGCCCGTGGTGGCCACCAACTTGCCAGCGGTGGGGGCGCGTCCGGCGTCAGCCCCGCTCGGTACGTCGAGCACTGCCGCCACACCAGCGCCAGCTCCGGTCGCTGCTGCCCCGTTGCCGCCAGCGTCGTCCGCAGGTGACGACGATGTCGCTTGGATCTGGCCTGCCTCAGGCAGTTTGATCGCTGGCTTTGACGAAGCAAAAAACAAAGGCCTCGACCTGGCAGGCAAGCTGGGCGACCCCGTGCTCGCTGCAGGCGACGGACGCGTGGTGTATGCAGGTGCGGGCCTGCGCGGCTATGGCAATCTGGTGATCTTGAAGCACAACAACACCTATTTGACCGCCTACGCACACAACCAAACCTTGCTGGTCAAAGAAGACCAAACTGTCCGCAAAGGCCAAAAAATTGCCGAAATGGGCCAAAGCGATGCAGACCGCGTCAAGCTGCACTTTGAGATTCGCCGCCAAGGCAAACCAGTGGATCCTGCGCGCTACTTGCCTGCACGTTAGATTTTTTTAATCTCACCCCAAGCTGCGCTGAGCAACATGTTCAACGCAGCTTTTTTTGACTATTTTTTGATCTTCAGAGGGTATCTAAATGACTTGGCCTGTACTGGTATTTGACATTGAATCCATCCCCGACGTTGCAGGCTTGCGCGCTATCGGTGGCGAGCCACTAGGGCAAACTGATGCGCAGGTCTATGAGGCTTGGGTTACAGACCGAAAGGCAGCAGGCAAGTCAGACTTCATGCCCCTGCACCTGCAGCGCATTTTGTGCATCAGCGCCGTGTTTCGCAATTCCGATGGGCTCAAAATTCATTCGCTGGTGGACAAAGACGACAAGTCCGAAGGCAAAATCATCCAGCAGTTTTTTAACATCATTGAAAAGCATGTGCCCCAACTGGTCAGCTGGAATGGCGGCGGATTTGACCTGCCGGTACTGCACTATCGAGGCCTCAAGCATGGTGTAGTGGCCGACAAATACTGGGAGCTGGGCGAGGGCGGCGGCTACGGCGACAAAGAGTTCAAGTGGAACAACTACATTAGCCGCTACCACATGCGCCACCTTGATTTGATGGACTTGCTGGCCATGTACCAGCCCAAAAACAACGCTCCGCTAGACGCTATGGCCAAGCTGTGCGGCTTTCCAGGCAAGCTGGGAATGGATGGCAGCCGGGTCTATCCCCAATACTTGGCAGGCAAGACCGACGACATCCGCCGCTACTGCGAAACCGATGTCATGAACACCTATTTAGTCTACGCGCGGTTTCAAAAAATGCGCGGTGGGTTTACTGAGGCCGAATACGACCAAGAGATTGCGTATGTTAAAGAAACACTAGGCAACCTTGCGCCCACGGAATCGCATTGGGATGAGTATTTGAAGGCTTGGGTTTAATCTATTTTAGATTTCAAAATAATATCGCATCTTTCGCTTTCAAGCATCAGTACCTTCATACGATTCGTTGATGATGTACAAATTCAAAATAGCGGGAAATTAAAACTGCTCTAAAAATTTAGCGCCAATCGTTTGCAACTGTGTGGGCCTGCCCTCTGGCTTGCACATATCGGCGGTGCGAAAGCCCGGCGTGGCCATGCCATCTTTAATGCGCACGATGTCGTAGTCAAAACCACAGAATTTGACGCTTTTCATGAACAAGCAATTGCTGCCCGATACATCGCGCTGCACACCCACAGTGAACTTGCCATCGGCGCATAGCGCAGCAGCGCTGGCTCCGCGTGGGCTGTCTAGCGTGAACAAAATGCGCTCAAAGCTCACCTTGGCCTGGATCGTATCGGCCACGCCAACAGCAGGCGCGCCCGTCTCGACCTTGCCTTTGAACACAATGCTGTGCATCGACTGCAAGCATTGCGCATCCGCAAAGAACTTGTATTGCGTGATGTGGCCGTCTGCGCCCAATAAACAGATGCGGGGCTAGTGCGAAATTTCTTGCGTAGGCTTTGTATTTGTGCTTGCGGCCATTGCTTGGGTGATTCGCATGGTCTCCACGCGCTGCATCGCATAACCAAACGAAGCCAGAGCGCCACAAACGAGCTAGCTTTTGCAGGCATCGTAGCGCCGGCGAAAAACGGTCAACGAAACAAGCTCTTGGTCAGCAATATTCAGCCGCTGGCATGTCACTTGGCGCAAAGCTTCGGACAAATGATCGAAAGCGGGAGCTTGATTTCGTGCAAACGAACGGAGCCGAGAAAGGAAGAAGAATTCATGGCTTGGGCACACCTTCAAGACATGCAGGAAGACAGGATAACAATGAAAGTCTTGGCAAACTTGCCAACCCATCAAAACTTACTGCTTCAATGACACGTAGTTATATCTTAAAGCTGCACACCCTATAACCGCCTTCAAATGTTTGCAATCGCCAGCATTTTCACGAATCGCCTATGCGTACAAAATCCCACACTTTGGAAATCACGACGGCCCCCTCACCAACTGAGGATGCTACGCGCTTGACTGACCCCGAGCGAACATCCCCCACTGCAAATATGCCAGGGCAGGATGTGCCGTAGGGTGAAGATGCGCCCACAGCTTCACCTGTTCGTACAAATTTTTTCTCATCCAGCTCGACTAATCCTGAAAGCCATTCGGTATACGGGCTTGCACCAACCATGATGAACACAGCACTGCTTTGGATATCTTTCGCTGGTTCATCTTTTTCTGTAACTGTTACGCTTTGAAGTCGGTCGGTGCCATGAAGCTTAGAGATTTCACTCTGATAATGGATCGTGATCGCTGCGTCAGCCATCAGGCGATTTGTCAAGTAGTCCGACATGGAATCTGCAAGTGAAGTTCCGCGCACCAGCAAATGCACATGCTTGGCCGCGCGGGCAAGATACATGGCGGCTTGTCCGGCTGAGTTTCCACCCCCCACCACAATCGCCTCGGTATCCCTGCTATAACGCGCTTCGATATCGGTGGCGGCATAGAACACACCAGCCCCTTCAAAAATCTCCAACCGATCAATAGGAAGCCGGCGATACTGCACACCCGTCGCAACAACGACCGATCTTGCGCAGACCTGCGCACCATCATCATCCATCGTTGCGATAAAAATGCCATCATCCCGCTTGGCAAGTGCGTTCACGCGGTGCGGCATGGCAAACTTCGTACC
This sequence comes from Polaromonas sp., assembly GCA_031431335.1. Classification (GTDB taxonomy): domain Bacteria; phylum Pseudomonadota; class Gammaproteobacteria; order Burkholderiales; family Burkholderiaceae_C; genus JAAFIP01. The sequence continues at coordinate 45,451 of JANPDG010000127.1, forward strand.
AAATTTCATGGCTTGAATTTCTCCACGCCAGACCAAATCAGCACCAGAGATGCCCGTTGGAAACCCCATATAGTTTTCTATTCGACTCGATGCGCCAGCTTGACCGCCAATAGCAATATCCTCCACCACGAGCGCTGTCAACCCCTCAGCACCGGCGTAGACACCGGCAGAAACACCCGCTGGCCCACCCCCCACAATCAGGGTGTCAAAGACCACGCCATCTTCTATTTGCAAATCGAGCGATAAAAGTTTGGCTACCATCAAAGGTGTCGGATCGACCAGTACTTGGGAACCTCCCAAAATAACATTCGGACGATCTGCGGCATCGGCGCAACCGATACAAAATTTCTTAGCTTCTGGGCTGCCAATGCGCGCGGTTCTGTAAGGGATTTTGTTGCGGCTTGCAAAGATTGCAATCCGACCAATATTCTTATTCTCATCAGCGCCGATCAGGCTCAAAGAACTATCACTGGATTCAATCTGCCTGCGCCGCCGCGCGGCCAGAACACTCAAAATAATATCTGACAGCTCTGGAATCTTCGCCATCAATGCAATCAGCGGCTCTCGATCAACAGCAATGGCTGTCACGTCTTGCGCAGCGCGTAGCGCAAGTGTTTGCACGCCGCTACTTAAAAACGAAATTTCTCCAGTGAATTGATTCGCTCCAAGCGTGCTGGGCAGATAACGCTCAAGCGTGATGGGGTCAACAACCTCGATCTCACCCGAGAGGATGTAATGCAAGCGAGTCAGTCGACTGCCGACTGCTCCAATCATGTCCCCTTTAGAAAAGGCTGTCTCCACACCAATCTGGCGCATTGCCGCCACATGCTCCGGCAGCAAAGGCGTTCGCCTCATTTGGCTTAGATCGCCCGCAAAGGATTCCATGTTGACTCCGTTAGAGAATGATAATGCACCTCATACAGGTTAGTCACTGAATCAGATGGTGTGTCGATCCTACCGCAATGAATTATCTTGCCAATTCAATCATCGCATCGGCCAATCGATTGGGTTGGCTCGCCTGCGGGGAATGCCCCGTCTCGACGGTTTGCGTTTGAGTGATATTCGTGCGTTGAATCATCATGTTTTGAAGCGTCGGCGAGACAGTCGCATCTTGCGCTGTGCGTATGTAAGCCTTGGGCACAGCACCAAACTTTTCGGCACTGACTTGAACGGGTGTTCCAATCGGGCCAAGGGGTTCACGCACCATCGCTCCAGTCACCTGCGCTTGTTGCTCGGGGCTCCCGTCGTTGATGAACAGCCGCGACTGATCGGTATTCAAAATAGTGGCAAACGAATAATCGGGTGCGATGACAAAACTTTTTTCTGTGAAGCCGTTGCTTTTATCCGATTCGGCCAACGCCTGCATGGAGTCGCCCGTCACGGGGACATAGGCCGCAACATAAATGAGCTTGCTGATCTTCTTTGGCAATGCCTCCGCCACCAGAGAGATCGTCATGCCCCCAAAACTGTGGCCCACCAGCACGACAGGCTGTGTCTGTTGCTGGACTACTTGTTCAACCGTTTGGACATAGTTTGCAAGCGTCACCGCTTTGGCCGCAACACCTTCTGCATTGCGGCCCGGCAAGTTGACAGCGATTGCCGTGTGCCCTTTGGCGCGTAATGCGTCTGCAACAGCTGACCAGCTCTCAGCCGTCTGAAACGCACCGTGGACAATCACAAAAGTATCGGCGTGTGCGGTGGCGCCCATAGTTCCCAACGTAGTCACCACGCCAATGGTTGCGGATGTAGCAAGTGATTTCAATTTGTTCATTTCATTTCCTTGGGTTAAATTAGCTTGGGTCAAGTTGGGAGCTACGCACCAAGCGCAGCAATGACTTTGTGTGCCGCCGAAGCGGCCGACACCTGTTGCTGACCTGTGATTAAGTTGCCATCGCGCACCGCAAAAGGCACCAAATGACCGCCCGTAATGAAGTTGGTGTCCTCGATCTCTTTGGCCTCTGTCTCAATCCAGAAGGGTTGAATCTTTTGCCCCGCCGCGTGCTCAGCGTAACGCTCCTCAGAGTTAGCGAAACCGGTCCACGTCTTGCCCTTGACCAGCAAATCGCCGTTGGACAACGTGACTTTCAGCAAGACGCAGGTTCCATGGCAAACTGCACTGGTGATCTTGCCGCTTTCATAAAAAGACGCGATGGTTTTATGAAGAGCCGCATCATTGATCATGGATACCATCGGCCCTTGACCACCCACGATGAACAGTGCGTCATAGTCGTCCATGTTGAGTGATGAAAGCTTTGGCGTGTTGGTAATCAACGCAGCAGTGATGGGCGATTTCTTAAACCCTAGCGACAGAATGTCACCCGCAGAATAGCCTGACTCATGCTCGGGATCACTCCATCCGTCACCTGCAAGTGCGCCACCTTGCGGGGATGCGATGGTCACTTCGTAACCGGCATTGGTGAAAGCATGCCAGCTGTGGCTTAGCTCGGCCCACCAAAAACCGATAGGCCACCCCGTGACTTGCGATACGGCGGGGTTAGAGGCAATCATGAGTATTTTCTTGGTCATAGGTTTAGTCCTTAGGTTGTTGCGGGGAATGAAGAAAGAGTCAAAAATCCTGCAAGTGTGTGATGGGCAGCATATCGCTGCTAGCTGCGATTAGTCCATCCCCCCGAACCAGTAAAAGATATCATCGGCGACGATACCCGGTTCCTCCCATTCAAGGAAATGACCACCTCGGTCAATTTCGGTCCAGCGCTGCACGTTATAGCTGCGCTCGGCCCAGGCACGCGGAGTGGGGAACATGTCGTGTGGGGTCATGAGCATGGCAGTCGGCGTCATGACCCGACCCCATTGCCCTAGATCTCGGGCTGTCTCATAGTAGAGCCGCATAGAGGAGCCGATAGTCCCCGTCGCCCAATAAAGCGTGAGGTTTGCCAGTAACCGGTCGCGACCGTAACGAGCGACGAAGTCGTCAGTGTCCGTCCAAGTGCGGAACTTTTCCAGCACCCAGGCAGCAAGGCCCGCAGGACTGTCGTTCAGCGCGACGGCAACGGTGTCTGGTTTTGAGGAATGCAGCATCGCATAGGCCATCTCGGATTGCATCCAAGTTTGGGCTTGCTGCACAAACGCGGCCTCCTCTGGTGAAAGGTCCGCTGGAACAAAGCCGATGTAGGGGTTCGTCCCGGACATATGCAATCCGATCAGCCGGTCGGGCGATTGCAGCGCCATCTGCTGCAGGACCCCAGCGCCAAGGTCACTGCCACGCCCAGCAAAGCGGTTATAGCCCAACACCTCGGTCATCAGCCGCGTCATCAGTCCCGCAATCCGGGCAACGCTTGTTCCCCGCGCTTGCGGCTGCGACGAGAAGCCGAAGCCCGGCAACGAGGGGATGATCACGTCGAAGCTTACTCCGTCCCGCTCGGCCGTCAGCAACGGAATGAGATCAGTCATCTGCAGGAACGTGGAGGGCCATCCATGCAGAACGAGAAGCGGGATGCGTCGGACACCGGCTCCGTGGGCGTGTACGAAGTGGATCGTATCGCCGTCAATCTCAGCAGTGAATTGCGGCAACGCATTCAGATCGCGCTCGACGCTGCGCCAGTCGAAGTCCTTGGCCCAGTGCTCGACCAGCGGGCGGAGTGCGTCGGTGTCGATACCGTAGTCCCAGCCGGTCCCCGCGATGCGGCCGGACCAGCGGGTTTGTCGCAGGTGGGTCTCGAGATCCGCGAGCACGGGTTCAGGCACGGCGATGGTGAAGGGCTTGGCGGTCATGGCGGTCTCTTTACTCTTGGTCATCCGGATAATCTTTTTTTTGCTGTGCGGTGTTTGAAAACAGCCAAAAAGCCAGCCACCGGGTGACGCGTGGCATGATGACGTAGGTCAGCAGACAAACTTGAGCGGTTACGACAAGCAGCAATGTGAGTGGTTGCGGTAGATTGGGAGCCAAGATGCGAGCAAGCGTAGTAAGAACCTCTACCAACAAAAATACCAACCCGATCAGCAGGAGCGCCATTTTCCAGCGCGTTGGCTGCGGGGCGACAGTACCAGGAGGTGCATCGAACCAGACTTCTAAGCCCGTCATTTGATCCCAGATTGCATCAGCTTCGACAAACGGGACAACGCGGGCTAGATACTCGCGGCGCAAGTCGGAGCGCTCGAAAGTCTCTAAATTTTGGAGCGAGTCAAAGCGAAAGATCGACACGTAAGTGCGACTCGGGATGGCGGGCCGCTGTACTTCAGCACCTAAATAGCCCGGCAATTTGGAGGCATCGCGCAATAGATCACTTAGCCATGCCTCATACCGTGCGTCTTGCCCGGCGCGTACGCGCCTGCGAACGACTGTTGTAATGCTACCTACCGCCGGGGTTGCCATATCGTGGTGTGCTTCGTTGAACATGAAGCAACTTTAGCGGCGGGCAGTTATTGGTGATTTCAATAAAACCGCAAAGGCTTTCAAAATCCGATCATTTTGATGCTGCGCGATAAGCTGAGGGCTGCAAGCCCGTGTGCTGTTGAAAAGTCGTTGCGAAATGGGCGGCGCTGGAGAAACCACAGGAAAATGCAACTTGAGTAATAGTCAGTGGGCTTTGGCAAAGCATGCGCTTGGCATGCTCAATCCGCCGGGTTGTCAGGTATTGGTGTGGTGAAAACCCGGTGGCCGCTTTAAAAGATCGACCAAATTGCGCTACCGACATGGCAGCGATACCAGCGAGTTCTGAAGTGAGTAAAGGCGTATCAAAGTGCGCTTCAATATAGTCAATGACCCGCGTCAATTGTGGCCTGATGAGGCCGGGCACTACCGCAAACGCGCGCTGGTCAACCTGACTTTTCAGCATCTGCCCGAGAATCGCAATATAGCAGCCATCAACGAAAAGATTATTGGCCGGCCCACCCGTCTCAAGCGCACTCCACATCGCTTGCATAAGTTGCATCAGCTCAGCGCTGTGGTGGTAGTCGGTGTATGACGAAACAAACGGGTCTGAATAAATCCCGATGCGCTCAAGCTGTGTGCGAACCATGACCGCTGGCGCATACGCGACTATTAATCGGACGGGGTCATACATCCGAACCCCATACGTCTGGTTGGCTGGCTGTGCGCCAAAGAAATCTTTGCCTCTCATAAGTTTGCACCCCCATCCATCCCCAGCATCCAGCTCAGCTCGAACGCCCTCAGACAATATGCCCAAAATCGAAAACTGATCAAATGGGGGGTCAATCAGCTCGGTTGACGGCTGATCGACTATCAGCATGTCGATTTGAAAGCTACCACCGCTGCGATGTTCTTGCGGGAAGTGCGCAAGCTCGCCTTGGTAGTACTCCGTAAAGGACGAAAACTGTCGAGGGGTAGTGACGATCGTATCCATCGCGGCTACTCGACGTTACCGCGTTTTGCCCAAACAGCAAGAACTACAGACGAGCATAAGCTCACCATATTCAAATTCATTAACACGCCAATAATGAGACGGAAGTCTATAAAATTTAGTCAATAAATAGTATAGCTGCGTAAGATTACGGTGCAGTGTTGTGCTCAAAACGCGTGAATAGAATGAGGGAGGATTCGCCTTGATTTGATTTTTTGCAAGAAAGTTAGCATATGACTCTCATCAATCAAGATCAGCTCAGGCATCGAGAGACTATTTTTTTGTTCAGTACCTTAAGCTGAGAACCTAGCTAACACCCAAGGAATCACCACCCCCAGCACCGCGCCCAGCGCCACCGAAATCGCCGCCACCACAGGCACAGCATTCGGGTG
>JANPDG010000128.1:0-25062 GCA_031431335.1 Polaromonas sp.
AATTTCAAACACCTGCCGTAAATACGCCAAGTATTTTTCGTCCTCACACATATTCTTAGACGGTGTATCAGACAGTTTGGCCACGGGCTGACCATTGCATTTGACCAGCTTCATGACGATTTGAAGCGGCACATGGTCAGGGGCGTCGCCTAGGTCATTGGTCAGGTTAGTGCCTATGCCAAAAGCCAACTGGCAGCGACCTGCAAAGCGCTGGTACAGCTCGATGGTGCGCGGCACCGTCAAGCCATCACTAAAAATCAAAATCTTGGTTTTAGGGTCTACACGGTTGGCTTTGTAGTGCGCTATCAAGCGCTCGCCCCACGCAAATGGGTCACCACTGTCATGGCGTGCACCATCAAACAGCTTGCAAAAATACATATCAAAGTCGCGCAAAAAAGCGCTCATGCCGTAGACATCGCTCAGCGCAATACCCAGGTCACCACGGTATTCGTGCGCCCACGACTCAAACGCAAATGTTTGGCTGTCGCGCAGGCGGGGGCCTAGAGCTTGGGCGGCTTGCAAGTATTCGTGGGCCATGGTGCCCAGCGGGGTGATGCCCAGCTTCATGGCAAACAGTACATTGCTGGTACCTGCAAATTGACCTGGCGGATGCGATGCTGCATCAATACCCAGCTTGGTGGTCAGCGTGCGCAGCACCTCTTCGTGCCACACCTTAGAAAAGCGGCGGCGGGTGCCATAGTCGGCTATTTTGAGTTCTTGTAAGCCATCGGCTTGCAGCAGTGCAATTTTGGCGTCCAGTCGTTGGCTGCCATCGGCTAAGCGAGATGCTTTTTGGGTATTGCGAAAGTACACTTCATTGACAATTGCCAAGACGGGGATTTCAAACAAAATAGTGTGCAGCCACGGACCTTGCACGGTGATCTCTAGCTCGCCGTCGGGCTTGGGAGTGACGGTGATGTATTTCTCGTTGAGCTTGAACAGACCTAAAAAATCGACAAAGTCGCTTTTGATAAATCGCATGCCGCGCAAATAGCTCAGCTCAGCTTCAGAAAAGTGCAATGTGCAGAGCGAGCGAATCTCGTCACGGATTTCGTTTGCATAGGGAGCCAGGTTCATGCCAGCGTTGCGGCATTTGAATTTGTACTCCACCTGCGCGCCCGGAAACTGGTGCAACACCACTTGCATCATGGTGAATTTGTACAGGTCAGTGTCAAGCAAGCTGGTAATGATCATGTCGGTAAGCTACGTTCTGTGAGGCTATGCATCGTACCAAACATCTGGCACCGATTTAGCGCCCCAGCCAATGATCGCTATAGCCCACCAGCAGCAAATGCGGCACCGTGACGGCGCCCAGCGTCACCACCAGCCATTGCAGCATCTGCGCATCTAGGCTGGCAGCCCACTGCGCAGCAGTTGGCAAAAATCGCCATAAAACGAACATCAATACCGCCGTCAGCACCATACTGGTCAGCCACACCCATGCAAGCGTAGCCTTAGACAAACCCTGGTGGCGCACAGTGGCCCTTTGAACCCGGGCAATATGCGCTGTGCAGTGGTACAGGCCAAAGTACAGCGCAAACGCTAGAAGCGGTGACAGGGCCGCATTCAAAATCAGGACGATAGTGATCTCTAGCAGTGCACGTGCAGGCAATGGGCGCTGCTTATCGCCGAACATCGACTGGGTATGCCCACTGCGTATAAAAGCCACGACCGCATAACACACGAGCGCAGTCCACACCCAGGCCATCACCTGCCAGGTGCTGAGCAGCCAGCTGGCGTCTTGTGGGTTAATGCTCTGCAGCAGCATGCTCAGCGCAGCGCTTTGCAAGAGTGCAGGTGCCATCACGCTCGCACCGCCCACGACGAGTCTGAGCACCATGCGCTCGGCAAATAGCTCGCCAAAGTGCCACACCGACATCAGCAGCAGCGCGATCAATGCGCCTGCAAACGACCACGATAAAACCCAAGCACTGAAGATGGTGAGCACAAGGTACAGCAGGCCATACAGCAGCGCTTTAATATTCGGCTTAAATTGCCCAAGCAGCAGCGCAGTATCTAAAGCGCCGTGTCCCATACCCAGCGTGAGCGATAGGCCTACAAAAAGCCACACGCCCAGCATAGGCCAGCGCAGCTCCAGCACATAAAAACCCACTATCGCTGCAGCTGCAAACATCCACCTAAACCATCCAGACAATACAGGCATATTCATCGCACACCACCAGACAAGCCGCGCGACAGTGCGGTACGCGCAAACGGTGCAACGGGCAGTGAACGCATGACGCTCAAACGCTGCGACCAGCTAGCACGGCCCGTCAAAAAAGCCACCACGTCATCTGCACTGAGGCTGCTAAAGATGCGCATGAAATACTCGGGGGCATGCTGCCAATCGCTTGCCAAAACATCTAAAAACACAGCGTCCATCCATTGCTCTACTTTAGAGCGTTGAAATGTACTGGGCTGCCAAGCCTCTGGCGCGCCCGAGGCTATCGCCACTGCGAGCGACTGGGCTAATTGCGCAGCATGGCCAATGGTGTCAATGAACGCATAGCCTGTTGCAGGCCGCAGCGTACCTCCACGGCGCCCTAGCCCCACCCATTGCTCAGGTGGGCGGTGCTCATCTTGCAAACTGAGTACGCCATGCTCGCGATACCCCACGGTATACGGGGCATCACCGCACAGCTTGGCCAGATGCACCTGCAGCTCTGTTTCATAGTCGGGTTGCCAGCTGGACGGTGATACCCAAGTGCTTTCAACCAAAGCGCAGCGCGCGCTGTAGGGCAAAACATACCAAAAATGCAGCCCACGCGGGTGTGGCTCAAACTCCATGAGCCTCACTCGATCAGTGCTGAACACATCGCGCTCAGTGTGCACCTCCCAGCCGGTGAACTGCTGCACCAAAGCGCTGGGTTTGGTGCGCTGCGCAGGCCGCGCGTCGAACACTCTGCGGGCGCGCACGTCATCGCCCTGCTCCATCTTGATAGTCGCTTCGCCGGTGTCAGTGATATTGAGCGTTGCAACGCTGCAGTTCATACGCAGAGTAATGTGCGGCGATTGTGCAATAGATTGCACGGCGGCTTGATAAAACGCATCTGCATCTAATGTGGCATAGGTGTAGCGCAGAGAATCTTGTGTGTGCACCACTCCGCTCAGCGATGCGCTCCACTGGCTCCACTGATGGCGCTCGAGATGGCTGTATTTGTGCGGCTTGTCCTTCCAATAGCTCCAAGTGCGGTCGCGCGCATACTGACTGCGCTTTTCTAGCACCAGCACAGACAGCCCTGCAAACTTTGGCGCTGCCAGCTCGGCCGCCAAAGACAAGCCGCCCAAGCCACCGCCTACGATCACGATGTCCCACAGCTTGTCCACGGCAGTCTCTTTAAGTACTTATCGCTGGAAAACCCGGCGTGCCAACCAAATGCGATAAGTCGTTGTGCCACACATCACGCGCATGTGCTTTGAGCGGCATGTCTGGCAGCAGTAAGGTATATGCCAACAGTTTGACTTTTTCGCTGCGGCTAAGGAACGTGCGCCCATTCCAATAATTGCTTTCACCGCGCTGCACAATCTTGTGGCCAATCCCTTGGTACAACGCTGCTGCAATACGGATTGCGCGGCGGTTATGCCTAGGGATCACCGATATGCCTGCATGCGCATAGGCATAAAAATCGTCGGCCAAGGCCAACAAACGCTTGAGCGCTGCAAACGCCTGCGCACGCTGGGCTGCGTTTTGTGGTGCCGCCATGATTTGCATGTTAACGCCCCATTGCGCAGGGATATAGCAGCGCCCGCGTCCTGCGTCTTCCACGACATCGCGGGCGATGTTGGTCAGTTGCATGGCTACACCCAGAGCAATAGCGTACGCATCTGCCGCAGCTGGCGCACCTAGCAAAGGGCGCATCATTTGGCCCACGGTGCCAGCGACACCATAGGCAAAATGCAGCAAATTATCTGTAGTGTCGATCTGGCGCGGGTCTGCGTCTTGCTGCAAACTGTCCATTAGCATGCCCAATACTGCGTCAGCCACACCGTGGCTACGCAACATCTGCCCCGTTTGATACGCCAGCGTCTGCTCTTGGCCATTGCTTTGTAAGGCTTGCCTGCGCAGCTCATCCAGCGCAGCACCACGCTCTTGGCGAGAGCCTAGGTCAGCTTCGTCTGCAAAATCGTCGGCCGTGCGGGCAAAGGCATAGAGCAGAGCAGCATCGCGCCGTGCTGAGGTACTTAAAAAGCGCGCTGCCCACGAGAAAGATTTGGCATGGTGGTCCATCACTGCCTGCGGGTCGCGTTGGGCACTGCTTACAACAAGCTGGTTCACTGCACTGCCCCAAACATCAGCCGTTCGACCACCTTGGCCGAGGTGACTACGCCCGGCACACCCGCGCCAGGGTGTGTACCTGCGCCCACAAAGTACAGATTCGACAGGTCAGGTGAACGGTTAGGAAAGCGAAACCCCGCCGACTGCGTCAACTTAGGCGTGATGGAAAAACCCGAGCCTAAAGGCGCAAGCAGCTCGTCGGCAAAGTAATTGGGCGTGACCATGTGCTCATCAACTATACATTCAGCCAAATCTGGAAGCAAACGGCGCGTTAGCTCGGCTTGCAACAGCGCTTTAAACGGTGCCGCCTGTGTGACCCAGTTGATACCTGCGGCCAGATTGGGCACAGGCACCAGAGCGTAAAAACTATCATGCCCTGCTGGAGCATATTGCGTATCGGTGGCTGTGGGGCGATGCAGATAAATACTTAAGTCATCACTGAGCTCTTGGCTTTCGAAAATTTTGTGCAGCACCTCGCGGTAGGTGTTGCCAAACAAAATAGTGTGATGCGGCACTTCAGCGTACTGCCGACTGGTACTGAAATACCAGACAAATAGGCCCATTGAATACTGCTTATCTGTGATGGCCTTGGGTCGTTTGTGGGCTGTTGGCAGCATGTTCGCTAGCGTGTAGCCCGCATCTGCGTTGCTCACCACTGCGTCTGCTGCAATATGTCGCCCGTCTTGCAACTGAACACCCGTGACGCGGGCCGCTTCGGTAGTCACCGTCTGTACATCAGCACCCCACTCAAACTGCACACCATGGCGCTCGCCCAGTGCCACCAAGGCATCCACCAAGCGCGCCATGCCGCCACGCGGAAACCACACGCCCCATTTGCGTTCTAAGTAGTGAATCAGGCTGTAGATACTGGTGGTGTCAAACGGATTGCCGCCCACCAACAGCGGTTGGATACTAAAGGCGCGGCGCACACGCTCGTCCTTAAAGTAGCGCGCAGTTGCTGCATACACCGATCGGTCTGCGCGCAGCGCCACCATTGAAGGCAAGGCTTTGAGCATAGATACAGTACCTAAAAAGGCCTGCGACCCCAGCTCTTCATAGCCTTTTTCAAACAGCTTTTGCGAGTGCGCCAAAAAAGCCGGGTAGGCCAGTGCATCTGCTGGCGAAAACTTGGCTATTTCAGACTGAATTTTCTCGGTGCTGCCGCCATAGTCCAGCTGCGTTGCGTCCGCAAAGCGCATTTGGTACCACGGCTTGACAGGCATAAGATCAACATGGCTCGACAGCTTTTCGCCAAACAGTGCGAACAGCTCTTCAAACAACTGCGGTGCGGTGAGCACAGTAGGCCCAGCGTCATAGCGAAAAGTTAAATCGCCAGATTGGCGCACAAATTCGCGGCCTCGCCCGCCGGGGCCGGGCAAACGATCCAGCACAGTGACGCTGTGTCCGCGAGCGGCTGTACGCAATGCTGAAGCCAAGCCGCCGAATCCGGCACCAATAATTACTACGTTCATTTATCAACCCATGATACTCACAAAAGACGAAAAAAAACACCCCTCTGATGATTCAAAGGGGTGTTCTATGGAATGCAGATTCTTATTTCTTAGCAGCCTCAGTCTCGCTGACTGCGACACTCCAGATAATCAGACCAAAGGCTATTTTATTCAGTACGTCAGCCAAGTTATAAATGAGGTTTAAAGCATTCGCACTGGCTTCTGGTCCACTGCCTGTGAGGTAGCCAAAGAAGTAGCCGATGGGATAAATTGCCCAGCCAATGGTCACAATCAATCGCATGGTGCTAAATGCAGACTGCACTGCGGGTGGTGCGCTTTGTGCGTTAATTTTGCTGGCTTGACCGACAAATATTTCATACAAAATAGCGGCCCAGCCTACCATACCTATGATGAAGGCTGGCCAGACTGACATGTAGCCTGCCTCACCCAAATAGCCACCGATCAGCATCACAAATGTGCCGACCATCAGGCGCCAAAACACACCCACTGGAACTTTGGTGATGGCAGACAAGATTAAGAAAAACTCAATCATCAACAGCGGCACCGTGATGAGCCAGTCAATATAGCGAAACACTGTCGGCGAAGTGCCTGTGTTGACCCATACCTCGCGCATGTACAAATAATGCACCGCTGCAACTAGAGTTACCAAGCCAGAGACGGTGAGCGAGGTTTTCCACTTTGCTGAAACGCGGTCTCTTTCAAGAAAGAAAAATACGGTGGACGCCATCAAGGCCATCGTAATAAGCCAGAACGATATGCCGACAAAATCGTCTGCTTTGAGAAGCGCGCCTGTTGCCGCGTTGGCTTGTGTGGATGTGAATATCAGCGCGCTAAGCGATGAACCGATGACCGTTTTAGATCTTAGATTTTTGAACATCATGCGTGTATCTCCTAAAAATGCATGACCGGTTGAATAAAAAGCAGTTAACTTTTCGCCTGTCATGATTTCAGTGATCCCGCAGGTCCAGACTAATCATGAAGTTTTATCATAATCTTTTTGAATGCTCCAGATATTCGGGAAAACTCTAATCATCGCGCATCGCAGGGGCTTTGTAACTTATTGCGAATTGGCAGCGCTTGATTTTCACCACCTTAGTCTGCTAAGCGAGCTTTGATTGGCCCAATAAAAAAGGCTACAAAAGCAGCCTTTTTCAGGTTAGTAAGCAGTTATTTAAAGCTGCGCCATCGCTTCGCGAATCTTCTGTTCGCGCACCACTTGGCGCACGGTATAAATGGCGACCATACCAAAGCCTACTTTGTTAAACAAGTCTGCAATGTTGTAGATCAATTCGCGGCCAACGCGAACGTCAGGTGAGTTAGAAATCAGCGTAATCAAGAAGCCCAGTGGGTATATAGCCCAACCGAACACGATGAACAATTTCAAGCGTGACAAGCCTTGTCGCACAGGTGCCAGTTTGTTAGCAGACGCATTAGTGACTGCCGTGTACAAGATGAAAATAATGAACAGCCAGGCCAAGCAGCCCACACCAAACATTGCCCAACCAACTACAGTAGCGCCCTTAGCAGCGTTAATCGATGACTCGCCAGCCCAGCCGAACAAAATCATCAGCACGTCGGCAACAATCACTAGGAGTGACACCGCAAACGCGTCATCACCACCCAGCATTTCAGGAAACTTGTTGACCAATAATGGCGTGGTAACTAGCCAGTCAATATAGCGCAACACTGTGGGATAGTCACCCTTAGCAAGCGCATCTGTACCGATGCCGTATTTCACGTTGATATAGGCATACATCATGGCAGCCATAAAACAATACACTGCCGATGTAGCCGCGTTGCCTTGGCTTTCCAGTGGCAAAGTATTTTTAATCAACGTAAAGTAAAAAGCGCCGCCCGCCATACCCAAAAACCCCATTAAAAATGAAAATTGGGTGGCCATTATTAAATCGAATTGCATCGTGTGCTCCTAGCTTGGTTATATGAAAGAAATGAATTTTTTAATTAATTAAATCGCTAGCACGCCGTACTTAGCGCCAAACTTATCTGCGGCATTGCGGTCCGCATAAATACCCACAATTTTCTTGATCCCCATCATGGTGGCAAACAAGTCTTCTTTGGTGCGGCAAGCTTGTATTTTGGCGATAACAGGCGCAGCATCTGCACCCAGAAGCGCGCTCACGTCGCGGGTCATCGTGGTTTTATAGTTCTCTAACTCGGGAGAGAACTGCTGCTGAGACTGCATTTGCATAGGTTGCTGCATTTGCTGCATTGGCTGCTGCTGCATTGCGGGCTGGGCATAGCCCTGCATTGGGGCACCATTGGCTACGCGCATACCGCCAATATCAACCACATTGGCAGCCATACCGGCAACTTCTAAAAAGCCCTGCTCTTGCAAGCCTTGCAGCACCGCTTGCAACGAAGGCAGCTGAGGGTTGCGCGCCACCAGTTGGTCAACCGAAGACTCACCGTCCACGACCAGCAGGTAGCTCATCATGCGCATAGGCAAGCCAGTGGTCTTAAAAGCCACTTCGTCGATCCCTTTGAACGATTTGCGATAGATAACGGACATAACCTACTCCTGTAACTGCTTATATTTTGTTGAGAAAACTCATTGCATCGGGGCAAAACCAGAGTTTTCATGCTCTGCATCAATTCTCGTCATCTTGGATACGGGTGTACCCGACTGCGACTGAGTGTTAAATATCTTCACTGCAAAGCCTGACACGGTGCCCACACGGCGCACCAAGCCATAGCGCTCAAGCGCATCGAACTTAAGCTCCAGTGGCGCAAACACTTGTAGAAACGGAACATACTGCGCCACGGGACACACACCATCAACCATAGTGAGCACTGTTTTGAGGTCTAACGAGATCGTTACATCGTCACTGCGCAAGGCAGAAAAGCCTTTGGCGGTGATGGCAAAAACCACGTCAGATAAATCACTCATGAAATTCTACTCAAATTGTGTAATTTGTCACAGTATGATCTGCAGATGGTCATAATTTGATGACAGTTATATTACAAATGGTCGCGCAGCAGGGCTTTGATCAGATTCAAATGCTCCTGTGCAGGCGCACCCAAGTGCTTAATCAGTTGCTCGTAGCCACCCAAAGTGACTGCCAGCTGCTCTAAATTGGTCAGCTGCTCTAGTTCTTTAAGCACCATAAATGAGTGCTCTGGGGCATAAGCCAATACGAAGTTAGACATCGAATCCACTGCGCGGGCCAGCGCCTGTGACCGCTCCAAGCCAGCCGCAGGGTCATTGCGTGACATCATGTTCTCGGCATTGCGCGTCTGCATGTAGCTTGCTTGGGTGTCAGTCGATCCTTTAGCTGCACCTTTGAAAATGCCCTTGATGCCAGATCGCGCAGCCTGGGTGGTTTGCGCAGCGGTGTTGCCCCAAGTCGTACTGGCGCCGCCCGAAGAGCTCTGCTCGGGCTGCGCTCGGGCTGCGCCTGGTGGCAGCTGCGACATAGGCCGAATCAAACCAGCCATATCCAAAGACTTGAGAACACCTTGCACATCGCCAAAGGCTCTGAGGCTGTTGATATAGACGTCTAGCGGCGTGTTGCCATCAATGACCTTGAGCAACGACCGCAATTTACGTGGTAACGCCGAGTCCGCGCTGTAAGCGGCTAATTGGCCTTCTTCGGTGCGAACATAGACGGTCATGGTTGGAAAGTAGAGCTTTAAAGGTGTTAATTGTATACAATTTTTGTAAGCAATTATGTATGGGAATATAACGCACATTACCCACCGAATCGTTTACTCACAGCTGACAACACTAACTGGGGAGCTATCTAATAGCTAGCAATAGTTGTAATAACCACAATGCAAGGTGCGTTAATTCACGCTTTACACCTAACCCGTGAGGGGCAGCAGCAACATGCGACCGGCTTGTAGAGTCAGCACCCTGCTCGCATGGCCTGCCAAGAGATGATTTTGCTCAGCCACCAACATGGACATGCCTTGGGCTTTAAGCACCAATAGCGCGCTGGCCAGTTGCTCCACCAGCACGGGTGCAATACCCTCGCAGGGCTCATCGAGCAGCAGCACTTTGGGGCCAGTCATTAATGTACGGGCGATACTGAGCATTTGCTGCTCGCCGCCACTCATCTGCGCCGCAGGCCGCGCCAGCATAGTTTTAAGCGCAGGAAACAGGTCAAGCACACGTGATTCGCGCTGCACCGCCTCAGTCGCGCTGGCGCTGCACGCGATGTGCAGGTTCTCGCGCACGCTCAGGGCGGCAAACAAACGGCGGTCTTCGGGGACATAGCCTAAACCCAAACGCGCGCGCTGGTGGCTGGGCAATCCGTCAGCGCTTTTTGCGTCGCCTTGCAACAGACAGTGCTGCTGCGCGTCTTTGAGATAATCAATCTGCCCCGTGGCACGCACTTCAATACCCATGATGGCCTGCAGCAGTGTGGACTTGCCAGCACCATTGAGCCCCTGCAGCACCACCAGCTCGCCCTCGCCCACAGCCAAGCTCACGTCAAAAAGCGCCTGCGCTGGGCCCCACCAAGCGTTTAAGCCCTGCACTGTCAGCACTCTTTGGCGCTCAGACATGGGCCACCTGCTGCGGCTGGCTGTTACCCAAGTAGCGCTGACGCACTACATCGCTCTGCGCAATCTCGTGCGCTGTGCCTTGGGCTGCCAATTGGCCGTCGATCAGCACCAGCACCCTGTCGGCCACGCCAAACACTGCGTCCATGTTGTGCTCGGTGTAGAGCACAGCCAATGGCGCGGGCTGTAGTGCGCTGCCAGCGGCGCTGTGAGGCGGGCTTTGGGTAAGGCTTTTGATCAACACCATCAAATCATGCCGCTCAGACTCGGCCAAACCCGCCGCGGGCTCGTCTAACAGCAACAATCGCGGCCCAGCGGCCAGCGCGATACCCAGCTCTAGGCGTTTTTTCAGGCCGTAGGGCAGCGCCAATCCATCGGTATGGGCAACGGCCTGCAAGCCCAAGCGCTCTAGCAGGGCCTGGCTGGTCTGCACATGCTGGCCTGCCAGCGGCAGCCAGTCTTGCCAAGCGCGCTGCCTGGGCGCTGCCAGTTGCAGGTTTTGCAGCACAGACAGCGCCTCAAACACCTGCGCCACCTGAAAGGTGCGGCCGATGCCCATCTGGCTCAGCGCTGCTGCGCTCTGGCCTGTGATGCTCTGCAAACTGTTTTGCGCGCCGTCCAAGCCCCACTCCACCGTGCCCGCGTCAGGCCGGTGCTGCCCTGCCAGCGCGGCAAAACAAGTTGATTTGCCAGCGCCGTTGGGCCCAATCAAGGCCACACATTCACCGCTGGCCACCTCAAAGCTAACGCCATCGAGCGCCCGCACGCCACCAAAGTGCTTGGTCAAGCCCTGAATACGCAGCCTGTATGTGTGTAAATCGTTTTTACCCATTTTTTAAGCAGTTTTCCGACGTGGATATTAGATAGTTAGCTATTAATTTAGGAGTGATTTAAGCGACTTTGATGGCGCGACTTGCACCAGAGCGCCCAACGCGGGCACGCCAACCGCCCAGCCCAGACGGCGCCCAGACCATCAGCAGCATCACCAGCAGGCCCAGCGCGCCGCGCCAATATGCAAAGCTGCGCCCCAGCTCGGCCTGCACCACCGTGAGCAGCGCGCTGCCCATGAGCGCGCCCCACACCCAGTGCACCCCGCCCAGCAGCGTGACCAGCAGCGCGTCCACCGACATACCCACGCTGGCGCTGGACGGAAACACCGCACCTTTGTGCGCCGCAAACAGCCCGCCCGCCAAGCCCGCTAAAACAGCACTTTCGACAAACGCACGGTACCGCAGCCAGCCCACGGGCAGGCCGCTGGCAGCGGCCCGCGCAGGCGCGTCGCGCGCAGCTTGCAGCGCTGCGCCAAAGCGGGTTTGACTGCTGTAACCCAACGCCGCCACGCAAAGCAGCGCAATACCGCACACCAGCACATAAAACACGCCGCGCGTGTCCTCAGTCACCAGGCTCAGCCCTATCACGCCGTTGTCGCCGCCTGTCAGCTGGGTCCATTGCGTTGCGGTGGCCCACACCACTTGGGCCAGCGCCAAGCTGAGCATGGCCAAATACACCCCCGCCGAACGCACCACCAGCGCGCCAAACAGCGCCGCCGCTGCCAGCGCCGCCCCGCAGCCCGCCGCCAAGGCCCACGGCAGACTCACACCCCAAGCCATATGCGACAGCGCCGCGCCATACGCCCCGAGTGCAAAAAACGCCGCATGTCCAAAGCTCACCAGGCCGCCGAGCGCCATCATGCTTTGCAGGCTGATACCAAAGATCGCCAAAATCAGCACATCGAGCGCCAGCGCCCGCCAATAGTCGCCCGCCAGCCACGCGGTTAGCATGGCAGCGAGCACGCCGGTTACTATTAATTTAGTAGCTAACTTGCTATATTCCACGTCGGAAAAGTCGAATTTTTTAGCCTCATGCTTGGCCTGTGCATCCAGCTTAGAACCCATCAGCCCCTGCGGGCGCAGCGCCAGCACCACAGCCATGGTGACAAACACCACCACCAAAGTGGCCTGCGGAAAAAAGCTCACTCCCAGCGCGTGCACCATGCCAATGAGCAGCGCCGCCAAAAACGCCCCACTGATGCTGCCCAGCCCGCCTGTGACCACCACCACAAAGGTCTCCACCACCACGTTCACATCCATCTGCAGGTTGGCTGGCTCGCTGGGCAGGCGCAGCGCCCCGCCCAAGCCCGCCAACCCGCAGCCCAGCGCCACCGCGCCCAGCACCAGCGGCGCAGGGTTGATGCCCAGCGCGGCCAGCATGGCGCGGTCGGCCGTGGCCGCGCGCAGGCGCTGGCCCCAAGTGGTCTTGGTCAGCAGCACATGCAGCCCCAGCCACACCAGCGGCCCCAGCACGATAGTGACGATATGCCACACAGGCAAAAACTCACCCGCCACCTCAATCGCCCCCTTAAGCCCCGGAAAGCGCGGCGCAAACACCTCGTCGGGCCCAAAAGCCCAGAGCATCGCGTCGTGCATAAAGAGCGAAAGTCCAAATGTGGCCACCAGTTGGTACAGCTCAGGAACAGCCAACATGCGCCGCAGCAGCAGCAGCTCTACCGCGGCGCCCAAAGCTGCCGCGCAGGCTGCGCCAATCAGCATCGCGCCCGCATAGCCCCATGCGCTTTGGCCCCAGCTGGGCAGCCAAATAGTGACGATAGTGGCCGAGACCATCGCCCCCAGCATATAAAAGCTACCATGCGCAAAGTTCACAATCCGCGTCACCCCAAAGATCAACGTCAGCCCCGCCGCCATCAAAAACAGCGTGGTGGCATGCGACAGGCCGTTGAAGAGTTGGATGGCGAAAAAGCTCATGCGACGGGCTAATGCACTTCGGCCCCGAAAGCTAAGCCTAGGCGCTGCGCGGCGGCTACCAGCCGCTTGTCACTGCTCCATAGCCTAGCTCCCAAGCGCAGCTTGACGGCGGCCAATAGATGGTTATCCACATAGCCTACGCCGCAGCCGTGCAGCTGATTATTATCAATAAAGCGCAACACTTCGCTGTGCTCAGCGCTGTCGATACGAGGCAACTGTGCTAGTACTGCCAGTCTGTCCGTACGCTGGTGCAAGCTGCCGCATGCGATCTCGCCAAGCACCATGTCATGCATCAGCACACGGTCTTGCCTAAGCAGGACGGCCAACTGCTCGTTGCCAAACCGTATGAAGTCCACCCAAATCGACGTGTCAATCAATACCATCTGACCGTCTCTAGCTAGCTTGACTCTGGACCAGCCTCAGGGCGTCTGCGAGGTGGCACTTCAAAATCGGGCTGACTTGCGCCCAACAAAGCCAACCTGCGCGAGGCTTCGCGCGCGATGATGGCTTTAAGGCTTTCGCGGATCAGCGGTGTGCGATCGGTAATGCCAGTGAGCCGCGCTGCGGTAGCTAGCAAGTCATCGTCCAGTGTGATGGTGGTGCGCATATAAGACTCCTAAAAGACTCCTAAAATAAGACTCATCATATTTTACAGCATCATTTGATGTCATTTTTAATGCTCCATGCATCACAGATTTGTACCCAGCCTGTTACGCAACCGCTTTTCTTTGCCTGCGCGACCGATAAACAGCCACTGCGCCACCCGCCGCCATCAGCACTAACCACAGCGGCCACAGCGCCACAGCCCATACCAAGGTGCGCAGCATGCCGTTCCAACCGCCTGCCAGCGCGCGCTGTACTTCGGTGCCAAAACTGGGGCTGTGCGCGGCCACGGCGGCTTCAAAATCAGGCTCAGGCGTAGTGCGCACCTGCGAAGGCTGGTATATGCCCAGCGAAATGGTGCTAAAGGCCACTTGGTCGGCCAGCTGGGCCTGCGCGATGCGGGCCTCGTCGCGGCTGGCTTTGGCTTGGCTGCGCGCCTCAATGATCGCGCCCTTTTCGCTGACGTAGCCGGGTTGTTTGACCAGTGCGCCCAGCTCAGTTTGCGCATCTTGGCCACGCGCGGCTTCTAGCTGGCTGCGCAGCATGTCAAATTGCACGTCTCTGGCAGCAAAATTGCGCTGCTCAAGCCATTCAACTTGGCTTGCAATTTCGCGTAAAAACGCTTGCGTTTTGCCACTGGGTACGCGCACTAAAATATCAGCAGATAAGCTCATAAGTGCTACGCGCACCGGCTTAACATCGCTCTGAATATGCGCTATTTGTTGTATTTCTACAGTAGAAAGATCGTTTTTAACCACATAACCGCCGTGGGCGGCGGCGGCGTCTTCAATGGCCAGTGCTGAGGCATAGGTGTTTTTTACGGCAAAGCGGGCGCTGGCGGTCAGCACCAGCTTGCGACCTTGGGTGCCAATGGCGCTGGAGGCTGGCAGCATCGTCATGGCGGCAACGGGTATGGCACCGCCGTTGCTGGCAGCGGCGTCAGACGGCTCGGCAACTTCGGCATTGGCTTGTTTGGATTGGTCGCTCGCCTGCATCTTGCCCATGGCAAGTTTGCTTAAGGCGTCTTTGCTGGGCGCTAAGGGCGCTGGCGCGGCAGCTGCGGTGGGTGTTACGTCTTGTGCAGGTTCGCGTTTTTCTCCGCAGGCTATCAGCAGCAGGCCGCAGGCCACTGCAATCAAAGTTTTTTGTGTAAGGGTATGGTTGGGCATCGTAGAAGTCCTGATTAAAAATGAAACACCCCCTTGAAACGCACACCGAGTGCGAATGGGGTTAAACGTCTTTCAATTAATCACCCCAAAACATCAGCGCATCGCGCCCTTCGGTGTTTAAGCTGACCTGCGCGCCAAACGGCAAACACACCTTGGTAGGCACATGGCCAAACGGCAGGCCGGTGAGCACGGGCACTCTGGTCTGCGTGCGCAGCCAGTCCACCACGGTTTGAAGTTTGTAGCCTTTTTCGTAGCTAGCGACCAATTTGTAGCCGGTGAATTGGCCCAAGACAATGGCTTTTTGGCGCTGCAAAATACCGGCCATCAGCCAGGTGGTCAGGTTGCGCTCAATGCGGTAGGGGTGCTCGCCCACGTCTTCAAAAAACAGCACGCCTTTGTCAACCTGCGGCAAATATGGCGTGCCCAGCAGCGCGGTCAGCACACACAGGTTGCCGCCCCACAGCGTGGCCTGGGGTATGTTAAGCGGCTTTTTGAGCAGCGCTGCATCGCCCGCAGCCATGCGCCAGCCCGCGCCCTCGCCTATGCCTTGCACCAGGTCGTCAAAGCAGGCTTGCATGATGTCGTCGGGCGGCGTGCTGGCGGCGTCTGCGTCCAAGCCCAGCAAGCCGCAGCCCATATCACCGGCCACATCGGGGCCGCACCATGTGCGCGCGCCAGTTTGGGTCCACAGCGCAGCCTGCAAAGCGCCAAAGTCGCTGTAGCCCACCCACTGGGTGCCGCGCTCGATCGACTTGGCCACGGTTTTGGTGTTAATAGCAGGCAAGATCCGGGTCAGCCCATAGCCGCCGCGCGAAATAATGGCCACGTCAGCCCCGCTGGCAGCAGCGCGGTGCACAGCGGCCACGCGGGTAGCGTCGTCACCGGCAAACCGGGTGCTAGACGCTGACGCAGACGGGTCAACTTCTACCTCGTGTCCAAGGGTTTGCAAGCGCTTGATACCGCGCTTGAATGCCGCTTTGTCGCGGACGGCTGTGCTGGGGGAGTAAACATAAATATGGGCCATATTGTGAGTGTAGCGCTATCAGTGTTGGGCAATTTCCGGTGATTTTTACTATTAATTTAATAGCATACTATTGAATATCCACGTCGGAAAAGTGCTCTATTTTCTTCCAAAAACGTGTTGTGTGATGTGACTTTGGGCTTTGTCTGCTGCTTGGGTTGCGGTGTTCTGTTTTGGTGGGTTGGCTTAGGTCTTTTGAATGCGCTGGGTGGGTGTCTGCGTGTGTGGGTGTCCCTCTCGCCTGGCACGGGGGATACCCTTACGCCTGGCGAGAGGGACACCCACACACTTGATCTGATTAATGTAGAGCGCTGCGGGTATTGAACACTTAGTCTTTGACGAGGCTACGGGTAGCGCACGACCATTTGTACAGATGAGATGGCGTATGCAAATTGACCGATCTCTGGTACCCCAGTGTGAGGGCGATTTGCATACGCCATCTCACCCGAAGCCACACAACTCAACCACACGCGTCTCGACCAGTGCATTTTTGGAAGAAAAACGAGCACTTTTCCGACGTGGATATTACTTACCTAGCTATTAAATTAGTAGTTATTAGTATTAATTATCTAGGCACCAAAGTAGTGCAATGCAAGAAAAACAACAGAAACTTGAATTAGGTCGCACTTTGAGCACCCCTCAACATGTATCTTGCAAGGATTAACAAGACAAACTAAGTGACCCTACCTAGAATGTAAAGCAATGTTACGTATTTGAAAGGTTCGCAGTGTCTTCTGAATTATTGCAAAAATACCAACAATTCTTCCACGTCGGTAGCAAGGACGTGATGGAGACCTTAGACCGCATGCCTCAGGCGGAGTTTGACGACCTGCCTATGGGCGCGGTGCTGCTCAACGACAAAGCCAAGATCATCAAATACAACCGCACCGAAGGCGAGCTGACCAACCGCGATCCGCGCCAGGTGATGGGCGCAGGGTTCTTTTTAGAGCTGGCGGTGTGCGGCGTGAGCGAGCAGTTTCAGGGCCGCTATAAAGGTGCGCTCAAAGCCATGAGCTTTGACCAAATCTTCCCTTTTGTGTTTTTTCACGAAATGCCAGAAACCCCGATGATGGTGCGCATCACCAAGCCTCGGGTGCAGATGGCCTCCCCGCATGTGTGGGTGCTGGTGCGACGCATGATGCCGCCGGTGCCGCAGTATTAAGTACTCTTGATACCGATAAGCTCCCTATTACTTATTAATCGACTATTCCGTCACCATTTGCAAACCGCAGGCAACACATCATGGAACACATCAGCTTTGAAGGCGTCAATCTCGCAGAACTCCTGCCTCGAATCCCTGACTCCGTTAAAGACGGCCTGCCGTTTGGCTTGGTTAAACTGGATCTAACGGGCAAGATTTTGGAATACAACATGGCCGAGGGCGACCTGACCGGTGTGAGCCCGGCTTGGGCACTGGGCAAAAACTTCTTTGACGAAGTGGCGCTGTGCACCAAGACGCAGGCTTTTTATGGCCGTTTTGTAGAAGGCGTTAAAAAAGGCTTTATCAACGCCGTGTTTGACTACACCTTTGACCACCGCGAGGTGGCCACCAAGGTCAAAGTGCACATGGTGACTGTGCCTGACCACTTAGGCCGCAAAAACGTGATGATTTTGGTCAAACGGGCCAACAAGCCACTCATGGTGGACGCCGTGCCTCTGTCCGCAGACCCGATGATTCCTGTCGGCTACGACGAAGAGCTAGACAGCTATACCCGCCCCGCTCAGCTCGACTCTGCGTTTGACAAAATCGCCCCCATTGCTCCCAGCCAGTCCAAATCGGCTGGGAGCAATGCACCGTCGATCCAAGACATCGTTACTGCGGTGGTGGCACTGATGAACCAAGCAGGCACTGGGCAAGACGTTCAAAGCACTGCGCAAGCGGTAGTCAATTCGCTGCAAGCTCAGCCTGCCGCGCCAGCGCCCGCGCCTTATGTAGCGCCTGCCCCCGCTGCTGCGCCTAGCGCCCCCGCAGGCAAGTCACGCATCGAAGACATTTTGAAGTTCTAAGCATGCAATCTTTCGCGCTGTCCGAAGCTACCTTGCTACGGGTCAGCCGCGATCTGGCTTATAGCGAGATTGCCAGCATGCCGGGCCTCAAGGCCCAGCTCGGGCCACGCATATCGGCCAACCCAGAGGCCCCTGCATTGAGCTGGGCCGCAGACACGCTAGAGCTTGACTCACTGGCCCGCATGCAGCTGGCCACTGCAGGCGCGGTGTGGTGCAACGCCTACGATGCAGGTTTTGAAGACCTCTTCTTGGCCAAGCGCACTGCCGCAGACTGGGCCACCGCCATGCGCCGCGCGCGCGAGGCAGGTGCTGCGCATCTGACTTTCTCCACCTCTGGCAGTACCGGCGCACGCAAGCACATTCGCCACCGCGAAGACCTGCTGGCTGGCGAGGCGCGCGCTTGGGTGCAGGTGCTAGAGCAAGGCCCGTTTGGCAAAGTGCGCCGCGTGGTGGTGCTGTGTCCAACGCACCATATTTATGGTTTTATATGGGGCGTGCTAATGCCCATGGCACTGGGTGTGCCAGTGATCGACGCTGACCTGGGCTGCTTGCCTGAGTTGGAGCCGCACGATTTGGTGATAGCGGTGCCCGACCAATGGGCATGGCTGGCTGCATCGACGCGCCGCTGGCCTGCGGGTGTGCAGGGCATATCGTCCACCGCGCCCTTACCGGCAGCTGTGCATGACGCCATGACGCTGGCGCGCGCTGCGCCACAGGGCGAGCAGCCCCCTGCTCTGGCGCGTTTGCTACAAATTTATGGCTCGAGCGAGACTGCTGGCTTAGCATGGCGCAGTACATCGTCTGGTGCCTACACCCTCGCGCCTGAGCGCGAGCGAAGCGCAAGCGGCGGCATTGGCCTGCAGCTGGGCAGTGGCGCCGTGCAAGAGCTGGCGGTGCAAGATGAGCTGCAATGGCGAGACGCACACAGCTTTATGCTGCTGCGGCGCAGCGACGAAAGCGTACAGGTCGGTGGGCACAACGTGTCACCATCTTGGGTGGCAGCGCAGCTGCAAAGCCACAGCGCCGTCAAACTTGCCACGGTGCGGCTGGACACGGGCGCGGCTCCTGCCAAGCTCAAAGCTTTTGTCGTGCTGCATGCCTTATCTGGCGCTGGTCTAGATGGCACTGCGCTCGCTGCGCAGCAAGCACAGCTAGAGCAGTGGGCCCGAGACACCCTTCCTTGGTACGCCAACTTCAGCTGCGTGACCTATGGCGCGCAACTGCCTCTGAACGCAATGGGTAAAGCATGCGACTGGCAGCCCCTATCAGATCAACACTAGGCAAACACTAGAACTAGGATCAACACCATGCCACTCATACAGCCCGACCATGAGCAGATCAATCCTGGCTACTACCAGTTAGCGTATTTCAGTTTACTAAAAGAAAAAATGAGCGCTCCAGATGTTGCCGCACTGATAGCCAAAGCACAAACAGCGAACGCACAATCCGAAGTGACGGGCATATTGATGATTGACGACACCTTGGTGGTGCAGTGGATAGAAGGCCGGCGCAGCGTGGTGCGCGGCCTGTGGGCCAAAATTCTCAAAGACCCGCGCCATCACTGCATTGTGGAGCTGATGCACCGCGACTACCAAGAAGCTCGCCTCTACCCCAGCTGGGCTATGCATCCCACTACCCGTGCAGAACTGCTCGAGACAGTGCACGGCGCTCGCCATTTGGCCCAATCGCCTATTGGCTTGCCCAACCCGTGGGCAGGCGCCATCAGCAAATTGTGTGAGCTGGTAGACCCTGCGTTTGCGCAGTCGCAGTCCAGTCAAACACACGACAACACTCTGCGCGGTGACCAGTCTGCGCATTGATTTGCGTTATTTATTTTGATGCTTTAACTCTGGTTTTGTCACAGCGGATTGCGGAGAATTTTGCAGAAAAACTTCCCCCATCACCGCAGCTCGTGGTGCCAGAACATGCACCTTCAAGCTGACAGCCCTTGCACATTACCCGCGCAGCTTGGCCGCCACTTGCGCCACCCGCTTGCCATAAGCCTCTGCAGTATCCAAATCACCCTGAGGGATTTTGTCTGCTGGGTCGTTCGGTCCGCACTGGGCCATGACACCGCTATAAGAGCCGATACGGTTGATATTGCCATCGCCTAGCAAGGGCTGACCCACCCAGACCATGCCTTGCTGCATAGCCAAAGTGATGAAGTATTGCAATGTGGACAGCTTATCACCGCTCAAGCCTGCAGAGACGGTAAAGCCACCAGCGACTTTGTCTTTCCAGGCGCTGGTAAACCACTTTTTACTAGTGGCATCAGCAAACTTTTTAAACTGCCAGCTGGCCATGCCCATGTAGGTGGGCGAGCCCATGATGATGGCGTCGGCTGCGTCCAGCGTGGCCCATTGTGCATCGGTCAAGTTGCCGTCTGCGTCAATCGCGACAACATCGGCACCTGCACCTTTGGCGACAAACTCAGCCACACGCTGAGCGTGACCGTATCCTGAGTGATAAACGACTGCTACTTTTGCCATAAGATTTCTCCTTAATGAGGCGTTGGGGGAATAATTTAAAACGAAGCTTGCAAATGACCCATCTCGCCGCGCGAGTAAGCGCGTTTGTAGGCCACGATATCATCTTCAGTGTTGCCCATAAAAGGGCCACCGGGGAATACGGGTTCGTTGATCGGCGTGCCGCTAAAGAAAACGCCGCGCAAGTCAAGGCGACCTGCTTTGATTCGTGCAATGCGCTGACCGGCTTGACCGGTTTGGCCAAACGGTTCAAAAATAATAGCACTCTGCATAATATCTTCGCCATCCACCAGCTCTAAATGGCCTGAACGAAGGACGAAAAAAGCGTTGTCACCTGATTGCACTGGAATGTCTACACTTGCGCCCGCTTGCAAGCTCACATCAAGCATGTTCACACGTGTGAGCCAGCGCGGGTCTTGCGTGATGGTCGAGCTTTGACCTTCAAATTCGCCTGCCACCACGCGCACATTGCCGCCCTCGAAGCTCACCACCGGCATGCCTTCATGCGCCACACGCAAGCCCACCGGATCAGCCTGCTTGTTGGCGCGACTAAGATTAACGAAAATTTGCAAACCATGCTCGGTTTTGCCACTCTGGGCGGGCGTTTCTTCATGCATCGCGCCGCGCCCTGCCTGAAACCAATGCAAATCGCCTGGGCGAATCAGGCTGTGGTCGCCCATGCTGTCGCGGTTGATCGTGCCGCCTTCAGACTCTGGCAAGGTGAGCGAGACTGCGCTCATGCCCGCATGTGGATGCGGGCCAAACGGATTGGAGCGCAAGGTGTAGCTGTCGATGCCAATGAAAGGATCGATCCAGCGGCTGTCCACACGCAACATGTGCGCGCCCGAATGCGCATCAAAGCCATGGTAAGGCATGGCTACAACAGCCTTAACCGCTATCAGTACATGAAGCTCAGAACCACACATTGCCATCTCCTTTTAGGCGCTCAGATCAAAGACGATCACTTCGGCGTCCTTGCCTTGGGCAAGTATCAAAGCACTCTCGCCGTCTAGCTTGGCGGCATCACCACCCTGCACCACTTGGCCATTAACGCTCAGGCTACCGCGCACCACATGCAAATACGCTTTGCGAGCTGGGTTCAAAGCCAGCGTGGCAGTCTCAGTGCCATCAAACAAGCCAGCGTACATTTTTGCGTCTGCGTGGATTTTGACACTGCCTTGCGCGCCGTCATTGCTGGCTACCAAACGCAAGTTGCCACGTTTCTCGGGGGCGGCAAAAGTCTTTTGCTCGTAGCCAGGTGGAATGCCCAACACACTGGGCTCGATCCAAATTTGAAAAAAATGGGTCTCGTCATGCGGCGCATGGTTGAACTCACTGTGCAAAATGCCCTTGCCTGCGCTCATGCGCTGCACATCGCCAGGCGGTATGCTGGCAGCGTTACCGACATTGTCTTTGTGGCCAATCGAGCCGCTTATGACGTAGCTGATGATTTCCATATCTTTATGGCCATGCGTGCCAAAGCCGGTGCCCGGCGCGATGCGGTCTTCGTTGATCACACGCAGGTTGCCCCAGCCCATGTGCGCGCTGTCATGGTAGCCAGCAAAACTAAATGAGTGGTGGCTTTTGAGCCAACCATGGTCAGCGTAGCCACGGTCTTGGGATTTGCGTAATGTGATCATGATGCAAATATAAAGCCCTTATGCCATCAAATCAATTGTCTATATTTGTCGATTAGATACAAAATATTTGAATATACTAGGGCTTATGAATACCTCAGACTTGATTACCCCCGAAGCCTTGCGCATGCTGCAAGCTGTAGCCAGCGAAGGGTCATTGGCAGGCGCTGCGCGCAAGCTGGGCGTGGTGCCCAGCGCCCTGACCTACCGGGTGCGGCAAATTGAAGACGGGCTAGATGTGCTGCTGTTTGACCGCAGCGCCCGCAAAGCCAAACTCACCGATGCGGGCCGCGAGTTGATGGACGAGGCGCAGCGTATTTTGGGCCAGCTAGACACACTGGCGCAGCGCGTTAAACGCGTGGCCACGGGCTGGGAGCCGCAACTCACCATCGCAGTGGGCGGCTTAGTTTCGCAGCGCACTGTCATGGAGTTGTGCGAGAAGTTTTTTGCACTCAACCCTCCAACCCAACTGAAAATTCGTGTTGAAAACCTGTCTGGTGCATGGGAGGCACTAGAAAGCGGCCTAGCCGACTTAACTATTGGCAGTGTAGACGAGCCCAGTGGCAGCGTGCAAATTGTCAGCAAGCCATTAGGTGATGTGCCTTTTGTGTTTGCAGTCGCACCGCACCACGCTTTGGCAGCAATGCCTGAGCCATTGAGAGATGAAGTCATCGCCCAGCACCGCGCGGTGGCTGTAGCCGACAGTGCGCGCAAAGGCCCCACTATCACAGTAGGCCTGCTTCCTGGCCAGCGCGTGCTGACAGTGGCCGATATGCAAAGCAAGCTCGATGCGCAGTTGCGCGGCTTGGGCTGCGGCTTTCTGCCGCAGTGCATGGCCCAGCCTTATATTGACACCGGGCGTTTGGTTGTCAAACGCACCAGCCGCTCAGGGCGCGTCGCAAAGCTAGGCTACGGGTGGCGCGCAGCACCACGTCAAGCGCCGCTGGGCAAGGCGCTCACGTGGTGGATAGCGCAGCTGCAAAGCCCAACTACACGTAGTGCGTTGCTGCATATCTACACCTGAGCCAATTTACGATTAAGGATCGATCGTGTGGCTACCTAAACCAGTGGCGTCGTCTAGGGTTGTGGATATCCATTGCACCGAAGGGTCAAAAACAGCTGCGGGATTGGGATCGCCCGCCTTCACTGATGGTTTACGCCGCAAGGTGCTGTTGGCAGTTTGAATACCTCCACCGGACCACCCAGTGGTGGTGTTGGCGCTTGGATCAGGATCTACCCCTACCTGACCGAATCGGTCAATTACTACACCGGATTTTTCTAGCGTCAACGCATCATCGCCGTTGAAATTAGTGACTGAGCTGGTAATAAAACCCGGCACCGTCTTGAAAGTGCTGGTAGCGCTATTATTGACAATCACCACCACACCGCCGGGACTTAGTGTGCCGGTCAAGGTCAAGATATTCGATGTTGTTGTACCGCCGTTGGCATACAGCTTAACTACGTAATTTGACAAACTTACCGTTGCTGTCGTGGGGTTGTAGATTTCAATCGCTTTGTTATTGCTGTTGCCTTCGATATATTCACTAAAAAACAAATCCAAAGTCCCTGTTGTCGGCGATACGGGCGGCATACTTGCGGCCATAACGGTGACTACGGCTGATTTGCTTACGCTTTGTGCGGCTGAATTAGTCAAACTAATCACCACGGTATACGTGCCAGCAGCAGCGTAGGTGTGCGTAGCGCTCATAGCACTGCTCAGCGATGTAATCGGCGTACTGTCGCCCCAGTTAATAACCAGCGAGGCAATTGTGGCGCTGCCGCCTGGGCTGGCCTCGACGACTGTAGCGGTGTAGGGGCCGCCTGCTACTGAGGCAGCAGGCAAGCTAGCAGACAGCACAGGCAAGTTCACTACTGCATCTGCTGTCAAGTTCAAGCCCACAATCACGGGGTCGTGGTCTGATGCGCGGTAAGGCGTAGCGGCATAGCGGTCATCAGGCCTGACTGTGCCTTGAATGACCGTGTTGTAGTCAATGGCATCTGGCTCATCCGAGTTGATATGCCATACGCCAACGCCAGAGACCTGAGATTTCAGTGCGCTAGAGGCGTATGCATGGTCCAGTGCGCCCGTCTCGCCGTTAAAAACGTAGGTGTAGCGGTCTGCAGCGGGCATGCGCTTGAGTAAGCTCTCGTTGCCAGCGGACTCTAGCGCCACAGTGGGGTCTTCGGTCAAGTAGCTGTTGATGTCGCCCATGATGAGCACATCGCTTTCACCCTGCGCCTTGAGCTTGGTGACAAAGCTATTCAATGCGTTGGCCTGTGCAGTCCGCGCAGTGTTCCAACAGCCTTGGCCTAAGTCTATATCGCCCGAGCTAGGGCATGAGCCTTTGCTCTTGAAATGGTTAACTACAAACCAAAAGCCACCGTTGTTGTCCACACTGGCAAAACGCTGCGCCAATGGTGGCCGGCCGCTGACTGCGGTGTAATTAGCCAAGTCTGCACCAGTGGGCAGCTCAAATCCGCCTACTCGCCTAACCTTCGTGGGTTTGTACAAAATGTCGACTTTAATGAAGTCGCTTCCGATAACGCCGCTGTTGATGGCGGCATAGGTACCTGTGCCCATTTTGGCGTTGAGCGCCACCACTAAGTCATTGGTGGCAACGTCGTTGTTGTTTTCAATTTCAATCAATCCGAGTACATCGGCATTGATACCCGCAATGGCTTCCACAATTTTGGTTTTTTGACGCTCAAACTCAACCGCCGTGTCAGCGCCCCGTGCATTAGAGCTTGCCGATGTGAGCGTGGTGAAATAATTAAGCACGTTAAAGCTGGCAACTTTAAGGCTGCCAGTGACTGCGGGAGCCGCTGGTGTGCGCGCAGTAGTAGCCACAAAAACAGGTGCCGCCGTGGGGTGTACGCGGTACACCCCAGTACCACCAAAGCCTTGGGTCAAAATACCTTTCAGATTTTGTACCGTATCGCCCATGCGGCGTTGCCCTGCCCCGCCCGGCGCGCTGAAGTAGGGAATGGGATTGGGATTGGCTGCGCTTGCACCATCGTCTAGTGTGATGCGCGCCAACTTGTTTTGCACCGATGTCGCGCTGTAATTGCCGTTGGTCGCGTTGAACTGACGGCCATTCAAAGACA
>JANPDG010000129.1:0-4919 GCA_031431335.1 Polaromonas sp.
GCGTTGTAGGCGCTCTCTGCGCGGGCCAGGCCATTGCGGCTTTCTTCGTTGATGAGTGCTTGGGCTTTGAGCTGTTTGTCCAAGTTTTCAATCTCTTGCGCGCGGGCCAGCAAACCAGCCTGCTCAGAGTCTTGTGCAAAAAAGCTCACGCTGCTGTGGCCTACGCAGTGGCCCGCCTTGACATAGATCACCTCGCCCGCCTGCAGCTTGTCCTTTGCAGCCAAGGCGTCTTCTAAATTGTTGGCGGTATAGCAGCCCGTGAGCCAGTTAGACAGCAGCGCCTTTTGGCCTGCATCGTTCAAGCGCAGCAAATCTGCCAGCCTTGGCAGCGCGCTGGCCTTTTCCGGCAAGCCAGCTTGCGGTGCGGTGTAAAAAGCCAATTTTGCAGGTGGCGCATCGGCACCAAAAGCGCGCACCATGTCCAGCTTAGACACTTCTAAGCCGCTTAGGCGCTCGCGCAGTGCGGCTTCCAGGGCGTTTTCCCAGCCTTGTTCAATATGAATTTTGCTCCACAGGCCCTGCAGGCCGTCTAGGCCGTGTTTGGCTAGCCATGGCTTGAGTTTACCGTCGGTTTTGACTTTTTCTTGCAGCGCTTTGAGCGCTTCCATGCGGGCAGACAGGTCAGCTTGCTTGGCCGACTCGGTGTTCACCAGCTGCTGTTTAGCACGGCGGTCTTCATCGAGCTGCGGCACGCTATCTTGTAGCTCGTGCAGGCGCGCCTCGGCAATGTCTTTCACCTCGGTGGCAGTGCTGGACTGGCCTTGCAGGTTCAGTAAGCGCTGCTCGTCTGGCGAGGCCAGCGCGTTTTTGTCAGCCGACAGGCGTTCGCGGCGCAAGTTTAGGTTGCGGCTTTGCTCGTCGATGTTGCGCTGGTCTGCGGCCAGCACCTGGATTTGCTGCTGCACACTGCCTACGCTGGCGCGCTGCGCGTTGGCCTTGGTTTGCGCGGCGCGCAGCTGCTCTTCTAGCTCGGGCAGGCGTGCGCCCTGCTCCTCGGCTTGGGCGTGCAGCAGCTGCGACTTTTCTTCGCTGTCCAGGGCCTGGCCGGCCAATGTTTCGATCTCAACGGCGGCGTCTTCTTTGCGCGTGGCCCATTGCGACACCTGCTCTTTGAGCTGCACCAGTCGCTGCTCTACGCGCTGTCGGCCTTCGACGACGAATCGAATTTCGGCTTCTAGCCTGCCCACCTCGGCACTGGCTTCGTACAACTTGCCCTGCGCTTGGTTGACATGGTCGCCCGCAGCATAGTGGGCTTGGCGAATGGTTTCTAGCTCGGCCTCGATATGGCGCACATCGGCTACGCGGCTCTCCAGGTCGTTCACCGCTTTTTCAGCGTCCGCTTTGATGCGGCTTTGCTCGCCCTCAGAGTCAGCGCGCTTTAAAAACCACAGCTGCTGCTGCTTAAGCGTCACATCGGCATGCAGCGCGTTGTACTTTTGCGCTACCAAGGCTTGCTTTTCTAGCTTTTCTAGGTTGGCGTTGAGCTCGCGCAATATATCTTCCACGCGGGTCAGGTTCTCGCGGGTATCGCCCAGCCTGTTTTCTGTCTCGCGCCTGCGCTCTTTGTATTTAGATACGCCAGCAGCTTCTTCTAAAAACAAACGCAGCTCTTCAGGCTTACTTTCAATAATCCGCGAAATCGTGCCCTGGCCAATGATGGCGTAGGCACGCGGCCCCAAGCCGGTGCCCAAAAACACGTCTTGCACATCACGCCTGCGCACGGGCTGGTTGTTAATGTAGTAGCTGCTGGTGCCATCGCGCGTGAGCACGCGCTTGACTGCAATTTCTAAAAACTGCGACCACTGGCCACCCGCTCGGTGGTCAGCGTTGTCAAACACCAACTCCACACTGGAGCGCGAAGCGGCTTTGCGGGTGGTGGTGCCGTTAAAAATCACATCTTGCATCGACTCGCCGCGCAACTCACTCGCCCGACTTTCGCCTAAAACCCAGCGCACCGCGTCCATGATGTTGGACTTGCCGCAGCCGTTTGGCCCCACCACGCCCACCAACTGGCCGGGCAACATAAAGTTGGTTGGCTCAGCGAAAGACTTAAAACCTGCTAATTTGATCGAATTGAGACGCACGAATCACCCTGTTGCTCTAGGTCTGGCAGAGGCCTGGGCCAACCGCACTACGCCGCAAAAAGCGGTTATTAAGCCCCAATGTTACCTGAGCTGACAGCCAGTCTGGGCCAATTGGATGGCCTAGACCTGTGTGCAACCGTAATTAACAGGCGTTGAATCCGCGTTCTTCACTTTGGTGCACAAAAAGCATAGCGCAGGGGCTAAGCCTAGCTTTACTTAGCCGCTGCCCAGAGAGCTACTTGTCCTCTGGCACAGGCCGCGCCTGCTGCATGGCCGCATCGACAGACTGCTTAATTTGCTGCTGAATCTGCTGGCTTTGCTCACGCACAGTGGCTTGCGGGTCAGCTACGACCTGCGGCTGCGCTGCGCCAGCAGGCTGCGGCACTTTAATCTCGCTTACCGCGCCCAGCTGCTTTTTGGCCACGACGCCAACAATCGCCAGTACAACAAGCAACCCTAGCAATCCAAACAGTCCACGCATACATACTCTCCCAGCCTAGTGGCTTTAAAAGATCAATTTTTAGAAAAAAATAAAATAGTTTACTCCTAAATTAATAGCTAACTATCTAATATCAACGTCGGAAAATCGCCAAAAAAGTTACCTAGAATCACATTTTGAATATACCCCAGGCTTTGCAGAGCTTTAGCCTAGGTACTACTTACCCGCGAACGCCCAACCGAGCGTCACATCAAACATTTAAACGCGCCATCCAAGCTGCCAGTGCGCGCTCGTTATCGCTGCCGTTCTCATACGCAGCACGCATGCCAGCCTGCGCCTCAGGGCGGTGCTGGTTGACTTTGATTTTGCATTCCATTTGGGTCACTGTCAGCTCAAAAGCCACAATGCCAGCGAGCATTTTGTGTTGATATTCTTGCCCTAAGCCCTGCCACTGCTGCGCATACGGCGGCTCGTGGTCGCCGATCAGCTTCTTGAGCAGCGCGTCTTTGGCAGCAGGCTCGTCGATGATCCGCGCTGTGGCCACGCAGTGCACTGCAACATAGTTCCAGGTAGGTACGCGCGCCAAGTCAGGGTACACCCTAGGCGACATGTAGGCATGCGGCCCCATAAAGGTAGCCACCGCTTGCGGTCTGGCTTGCAAATACTTCCAATGCGGATTGGGCTTAGCGCAGTGGCCCAGCAGCGTCCAGCTGCGCTGATCGTCGCCCTGCTCTATCAAGTGCAGCGGCAGGTGGGTGATGAAAGGCACACCGTCATCGTCACTGGATACTAATGACGCAAAAGCGTGCTCGCGAACCAGCTGCGCAGCATGGGCACGGTCTTTGGCATTGAATTGGGGTGGCAGGTACATGTCGGCTCCAAAATCGGCGTATTCATCTAAGCTTTAGCAGTATATTGCTAACGCAAAAACATCGCGATACACAGCACCCCTTCAAAACTGATCACCGTCAGCGTCAACACCATCTTTGCAATTATCGCGATAACAGCCCATGAAAATCCTTCGCGGCATTCTTAACTTCAACCGCACGGCTGAGCTGGGCAGCTTTACCGCCGCTGCGCGCGAGCTAGACATCTCACCCGTAGCGGTCAGTCAAAACATCAGCAGCGACGCGCTGCACCCCTGGGGCAAGCTACGCGCCACGGTGGTGTCGCCCGTGGCATATTTGTATTTAATCCCACTGCTGCCGCTGTTTTTTAAGCGCTACCCGCACATTCAGCCCGCGCGGGTGCGTGTGTTTGTAGATTTTTGTGTTGACCACTTTGGCGGACATGCCGACTTGAGTGCCGATGTAGCCGAGTTTGTGGTGTAACCAGGTTGGGGCTTCGACTGCCCAGCCCACCGGCTACCTCAGCACCGAAGTCACGCCCGAGCCTTCAGCCAGGCGGCCCATCACAACCTCCAGCAGCTTGGCAGGGTCTTCATTTGCATCATTGGCTTTGAGACGCAGGCCAGCGCTGGTGATTTCTAACTTTTGGGTGAACGAGACACCGGCGATAGGCTTGTGGCCAGGTTCTTGCAAAAAAGTGGCGATCTGTTCGCGCAAAACACTTTTGTCACGCGCAGCAAACATAGCGCAGGCGCGGTCTCCTGGCAAGCGACACAGCACAGCGTTGGAAGGCAAGCGTTGACGGATGAACTGTGCAATCAGCATGGCGCGCAGCTCTACCACGCCATCGCCCTCCGTAATTTTAAAATCATCGATGTTGTGAACCTGAATACCGCATAAAGCGGCGTGTACTTGGCCAGCAGCCACATCGCGCGCTGTGCGGCGAATCAGCTCTTCAAAACCGCGCTCGCTCCAGCAGCCGGTAGACGGGTCGAGCAACTGTTTACGCTGCCCCCGGCTAGACTCCAGCATCAACGCTTTTTGATTGTCAGACAGTGCGTTCACGCGCAACTCTGATTGCGCCATCTGCGCCAAATCAGCCAGTAGCTCCAAATCTTCTAAGCTGAACGTGCGCGGCATGGTGTCCATTACGCACAGAGTGCCCACCCGCAAGCCAGGCGCCAGCTCGAGTGGCCAGCCGCAATAAGAGCGAATATAAGGCGAGCCCACTACCAGCGGATTCTGGGCAAACCGAGGGTCCTCGTGGGTGTCGCGCACCTTAAATACCTGGCCCATATCAATCGCATGACCACAAAACGAGATGCTGCGCGCAGTTTCAGAAACTGATAACCCCTGCGCCGAGCGAAACCACTGCTCATCGTCTTCGACAATCGAGATCAGCGCAATCGGCACATGCAACAGCCGCTGCGCCATGCGCGTAATTCGATCAAACCGCTCCTCACGCGGCACATAAGCACACATCGCCGAGCGCAAGGCCGTAAGGCGCTCAGCTTCGTTATCGGGAATGGGGGCGATTTGGTAGTCCAT